>JBHLRA010000147.1:0-7958 GCA_048883045.1 Candidatus Thorarchaeota archaeon
TTTAGAATTTCTTATTCGGTAACAACACCGTATCAAGCATGGATGGCTGAACAATTTCCTGTGGGTGAACGACCAACAGTTTCTCAATTCCAGAACGTGTTTGGGTATATTGGAAATGCTGTAATGATTGTTTTTACATTATTAGTTTTAACACCTGCATTTGAACAATTAGCTGCTGCACCTGAAACAATTCCAATTCTCATTTTATTACCAGTTTTAATATTTGGAATATTGGTTATACTTTTTTACTTATCTATAGTTTTTACAATGCCTACAGAGCCAAAATTCAAGATAGAATCAAACATTATTAAAAATTTAAAAACAATATTGAAACATAAAAACTATTTATTAATAATACTTATGCAAGGTATAGCTAGTTTTGCGTGGTCAATAATAACTACTGTAATGTTAACATTCATAGGGGATGTATTAGGATTAAGTGGGACAGTTTATTATATAGTTGCAGTCTTTTTAATAATAGGATTTATTGTATTCATTTATTTATGGAGAAGACTCATTCAGAAAAGAGGTAAAAAGCGAACATTACTAAATTTGTTTCTTTTTGCATTAATTCTTCTACCAACGACATTAATAGGACTTATTCCTTTAGCAGCGAATATTGCATTTGGTATTATCTTTATCCTTATAATAGCAGCAACATTAAGTGGATGGAATCTTTTTCCATATCTTTATATGGCAGATTTAGCAGAAGACAACGAAAAACAAACAGGAGAATTAAAAGCAGGAATATATGCAGGGTTCCCTAGCATACTTCTTAATATTTTTCAGGCTTTTGGTCCATTAATTATTGGATCATTATTATCTTTACCAGATATTATGGTTGGCTCTTTAACCTATTCTATTGGTTTAGTTTTATGGGGCCCAATTTGTTCTGCGATTCTTCTCGTTTCGTATTTCTATACGAAAAAGTATATAACACTTGATTTTGACTGGGAAAAGAGATAGTGGTAAAAATTCAAAATTCTTTTTTTTTTTAAATTTAGATATTATCTTTAATTTTAAAATATATCAATAATCCTCTAATATAATAATAAGAGATAGAAAAAAACGCCTAATGATTCTTATAAAAAAATTAATATCTTCTATCTTTTGAAACGACTTTTACTTTTAATGCTTCAGGACCTTTTCCTTCATTAGATTCTTTTAGTTCAAATTCTACCTCGTCACCAATATCGAGTTTTTTAAATCCGTCCATATCAATATTTGAAAAATGGACAAATACATCATCTTGATTAGCAACACTTATGAATCCATAGCCCTTTTTTGCGTCAAACCACTTCACATGACCTTTTGTCACTTTTTTCTTTTTTGCCATGGGAAATTCTCTTATTTTTAATTACAAAATAAAGTTCACAAATACTCTTGTTTTATTAGTGAAATAATAATCTGAAATTATATAGAAAAATAAATTTTTATTTTAAAATTTTTTTAATGAATTTCTTTCCTTGATAAAAGCAATAAAGCATCCTATACTTAATTTAAGTGCACATGATTTTAGATAAAGTTTTAGAAATATATCAGAAATATTATATATGCATTCATTGTCTTGGTAGAATGTTTTCTCTTTTAGGATCATATACAACAAACTATGATAGAGGTAATTCATTATTACTTGCGATAACTATGGAAAACCATAAAAAGTTTTTATCTGGAGATAATACTCTCCAAAAAGAAGCAATTAAAAATTTAAAATTATTAGCGGAAAATGCGAATTATATTCCCAGTCAGAAAGTTTTAATAAATGAAGGGCTAACTTACTTGAAGAATGAATCAAATCAAGAGTGTTATTTATGTAAAAACATTTTTTTCGATATCCACAAGTATATTGAAGAATCAAGGCGAATTCTTACAGAAATTGAATTTGATAGTTTTTTAATCGGTTCAAGTCCTAGCGCTCAGATTATCAATCGAGAAGATAGATTTAAAACAGAATTCAAACTTTTAGAAGCAGAATCCTTCAAGAGTCATTTTAATCGTGTAATTGGAAAAAAATTGACAACTATTCTTAATAAAGTTCCTAAATTTAACCAACCTGATGTATTACTGATTATTTCTTTTGATTTTGATACTTTTAGTATCAAATTAATAGTAAAATCCCTATTTATTTTTGGAAAGTATAATAAGTTGATAAGAGGAATTCCACAAACTCACTGGTTTTGTAAGAAATGCATGGGAGCAGGATGTGAATTATGTAATTTTACAGGTAAGCAATACCAAACTACGGTTGAAGACCTTATAAGTCCAGAATTTTTAATAGCTTCAAACGCAAATGAGTCTAAATTCCATGGCGCTGGAAGAGAAGATATAGATGTAAGAATGTTAGGCTCAGGACGACCATTTATTCTTGAGTTAAGAAATCCAAAATTAAGGAATTTAAACTTAAATAAAATAGAAAAGCAGGTTAATAAAAAAAATAGAAAATCAATAAAAATTAGTGATTTAAAGTACAGTAATAAGAAGGAAGTAATCAAATTAAAATCTAAAGCAAAAGATACAAAAAAAGTCTATAAAGTTATAGTAAAAGCTGAGAACAAGATTGATAAGGAGAAATTTAATCAAATATTATTAGACTTAAAAAAAACTCTTGAAAATCAAAAAATTCACCAAAGAACTCCCAATAGAGTCTCTCATCGTCGTGCTGATAAAATAAGAGAAAAAACTATTTACCAAATCAATGGTAAATATATTAAACCAAATATTTTCGAATTTACTTTAGAAACTCAAGGAGGAACATACATTAAAGAATTGATAAGTGGCGATGAAGGTCGTACTTCTCCTTCTTTTTCAGAGATTTTTAAAAGCAATTTAGTTTGTAAAGAACTTGATGTAATAGAAATCTCTCTTTAAAGCTTAAAATATCAACTTTTCTTTATTCAAAATCAAAAAATAAATAAACTATCAATCATAATTCTACTAAATCAATTGATTAGTGTTTCATACAACTATTTTTAAAGGTGTATAACCATAGTCAAGCACAGAGGCTATAGAACCAAAACGCGTCATAAGCACAGAAAAAAAGTCCGTAAGAGAGGTTTAGGATCAATTGAAAAATATCTCATAGATTATGAAATCAATGATAAAGTTGATATAATTAGTGATCCTTCAATTCATAAACGTGGATTTCCTCATTCTAGATACCATGGTCGTACTGGGACTATAATTGGTCAAAGAGGACGCTGTTATTTGGTTGAAGTAAAATTAGGTAATTCAAAAAAAACATTAATAATCGGAAAAGAGCATTTAAGGCTAAACGCTGTTTCAATTAAAGAAAACTAAATATCACAGAGAAAAACTTATGTCTGGACGAAAATTAGACGAAAAAACAGTTTCTATTCCTGAAGTTAAAGAAATCATGGAAAATGTAAAGGATAAGCTATTAGAAATAGATTCTGATGAGGGAATGTCTCATTTCCAAGAAATTACATATAATTATGTGAATAAATTTGCAAAATATGATGCTAAAACTGCTAAGAAAGTGAAGAAATTATTAATGGATAAGTATAATATTGAAGAAATTTATTCAATTAATATAGTGAACGTGGATCCACAGTCGGTCCCAGAACTGAGAACTATATTAGAAAAGAGTTTTACAGGGAAAACTTTAACTGATGATCAACTTGAAATCATCATAGAAGAAATTGAAGAACTTAAATCGTCTTAAATTTTGAATTTTGTTATCTAATTTTTAAAATTTTGAAGGTAGAAATTAAAATCCGTCAAATTTATAAGTCTTTTTTGTTTTAAATTCTATTGAACAATCCCAGCTAATAGAGAGGTTCATTAAAATATAAATTTTGAAATGGTAAACGGAAAAGTAAAAAAAAGAAAAATTAGTAATGATGGAAAGAAGAGAGCGATACAGAGGTCCTCCACGCAGAAGAAGTTATCGAAGTGGCCCCAAGAAGAAAAAGCAATTTATAAAGAGATTTCGGGAAGTAGTTATCTTAGATTTATTAATACATGGGCATCCCGAAGAAGATAGACCTAGTTGGGCAAAAACTCCAATAGCACAAGTTCTTACTTTTCCGGATTTTGTTCTTTATGAAGTCAAAGTTAATAAAAACTCAAATATTAAGGTTCAAGAACAAAAAACATATGAAGAATTTTTAAATGAAGATAAGCTAAATGAAGTGATAAAAAAGATAGACTATAAAGATTTAACTAGCACTTCAAAAGCGTTAATTCAGCCAATTCTCGAAAAAGAAGTTTTAAAATATGAAGAAGAATTCATTAATTTTTTTAATAATTCAACATCGATTACTCCGAGAATGCATGCTTTAAAGTTGTTACCTGGAATTGGACAAAAACATATGTGGGAAATTCTTGAAGCAAGGGAAAGACAGAAATTTGGAAGATTTCAAGATATTTCTGATAGAACTAGTATTACTAATCCACCAAAATTGATCGCCCAAAGAATAATCAAAGAACTTGAACGAGATGTAAAATACTATCTTTTCAGTAAAACTGAAAAATACGAATGAGTTTCATGAATACAAAAGAAATAAAACTCATTTTAAAACAATTGGAAATAAAACCGAGCAAAAAACTTGGTCAAAATTTCTTAATTGATAGAAATGTTATAAAGAAAATTATCAACGTTTCTGAAATAACTCAAAGTGATGTAATTTTAGAAATTGGGACTGGATTAGGAGCCTTAACAGCAGATATAGCAAAATTAGCTAAAAAAATTTATGGGATTGAAATAGATCATCGTTTATATTCATTTTTAAAAGATAAATTGTCAACTTACAATAATATTGAGATTATTCACGGAGATGTGCTTGATATTGAAATACCTAACCACAATAAAGTCATCTCCAACATTCCTTATACTATAACAGGGCCGTTAATAGAAAAGGTGTTCTATAATACTTCAATACCTATAGGAATATTGACAATAGAAAAAAGTATTGCAAATCGAATTTTCCTATCAGGAAGTTATAAAGATTACTCACGGATAAGTGTCGGTATTAATGCATTTATGAAACCGGTTTTAAAGTCAGATATTGCAAATAAAAGTTTTTATCCTATTCCAAAAATCGAGTTATCTCTAATCAAAATCGTTCCTAAAGATATAATTAATCCTTTCCTCTCAAATAATGATTCAATTAATTTCTTTTTAATGTTTATTGCTGGTATAATGCCATATAAAAATAAAAATATTGTAAATGCTGTCGAGTTTTTCCTAAAAAGCCGTAATAATAATCAATATACGAAAGACAAAATTCTAAAAATTCTATTAAGATATAACTTAGAAAACAAAAAGGTTTTTCAATTTAGTATTGACGAATTAATCGAGATTAGCAAAATCTTTTATATTTAAATAAAGATAATTAAAAAGTGATATATATTCCTGTCAAATCCAAATTTATAATTCATTGTGATTATGATAATGTTTATTCTCCATCAGATGATTCTTATCTAATAATTGATTATTTGAAGAAAAATATTGATGAAAATCATTTTGATGGTATAAATTTGAAAGATATTGAATATATTTTAGATTTAGGTACTGGAACTGGGATAATAGCTATCTTTTTACAAATTCTTAAACTGCAATATTCAAATTTTAATCCAAAAATATATGCTTCAGATATTTTAGAAGAAGCAATAACATGCGCTAAGTTAAATGAAAAAAAGAATAAAATCAATAAAGAAATTACTTTTCTACTTTCTGATTTATTTATTTCATTCCCAAAAAGTTTGAGAAATTCGTTTAATATTATCATTTTTAATCCTCCTTACTTGCCCTCCTTAGAATTGAGAAAAGAAAATGAAAATAAGAAAAATATTGATTATAGTTGGAATGGAGGAGTAAAGGGCTATGAAATTTTAATAAGATTCCTTAAAAGCGCTAAAAATTACCTCAATTTAACAAAATCCCATAGCATTTATTGTATCACATCTAGTAGAACTGATTTAGTTGAACTATATAAAAAAATTAATGATTTAGGTTATATGAATGAAATAATAGAAAAAAAACATATCTTCTTTGAAGATATCCTTCTAAATAAACTTACCTCTACACAATAATTAAAATGGTCTTCGATTTCTTCTTTTTTCTATTAAAGACACACCATGAGTACTTAATGTTCTTGTTAAATTATTGAGTAACAATTCAATTTCTTTTGGTTTAAATACTGCTCTCCTATGAGCTTCAATTTGAGGGATTGGCAAACCATAATGTTCATTTAAACTTGATATTGGCAATAGAATGGAAGCAATTAAATCTGCTTTTTGTGATGCTTTTTTAAAGGAATGTTTCTCATCCATAAAGAATTCTATTCTACAAGGAGTATCATAATGGGTGGTTTTTAAGTAGAATGCATAAAATGAAAGAGGAAAATAGTAAGGAATTTCTTTTTTAATTCCTGTATCTCTGATTTTATCAATTTCTCTCTTACAATTGAAGATACAGGATCTTTCAGACTTTTTCAATACGCGATTAAACAAGTCAATATCTGAGAAAAAATCCATTACTTTTCGATAATTTATTTTAACAAAATCAGCTAAATTTGAATAGCTTGGTCTTAATAATTGAATAGATTCTCTTAATAGATGCGATAATGCTGAAGTTCTAGTATCTTTAATTGAACCAATTAAGAGTATTCCCTTTTCTTTACAATATGAATACAGATTTTGATATTCTTTCAAAAGCTGATCGTATTTTCGTGATATATCGGGATCTTTAGAAAACAATAGGTTTATTGGCATGATAACAATTGAACCATCTATTATAATCATGTCAATTTCAGAGCTTTTTCTTATCATATTATTTAATAGGTTAATCTCCATGAAATTCATATCAATTGAAATTTTAGTTTCTACAGCAATTTCATCTTGATTAAGGAAATTTGCTTGTACAAAATAATTATTAAATCCACTTAAATCGGGATAATACTTAATTTTGGCAATATGATTTTTCCGAAAATAGTATTTCACAGCTATTGCTTTTAAAAATGAAAAATCTACATTCATATATTTCTTTATTACCGAACTCCCGTCAACACTAACAATATTTAATCCTCTAATATTAGCAGAAATTACTTTTTTTTTTAGAAATTCTTCTTTTATATAATATCTTGGAAAATCAATGAATTCTGAGAAATTTATTGAATCAAGATTTTTCTGAATTCTCTTCACAAAATCATTTTTTAATTTTTCAAGTGTTAAAAATTCTTTTGCAATATTTTTCAGATCATTTAATAAAAGCTGCTCCTTCGTAATACCTGGATTAAGTGACTTATTTTTATCGTACCCGTAAATATTATATTTCTTTAATTCTGATTTTGTAAATTTATCCCTAATTATCATCAAAAGTACAAATAATAGAAAACATAATAATAATAATGAGATATTTAAATTTTTGATTTATTAGAACTAATTGAAAGCAATAACACAAGAAAAATGGCAATAGAATTAGGTGAAAATCCTTGGATATTGATAGGATTAACGTTTTTTGAATTTTTGTTTATCATTATTCCTGCTTTAATATCTAGTAAATTGGAGAAAAAGCCTTTTAAAGATGTTATTAAAGAGATGGGCTTTCAAAAAAATAGTGATATTCTTATTAAGATAATCTCTGGTATAAGTTTTGGAATTATTTTCTTTTTTTTTAGTTATTATATTATTTTCTTTTTCCGAGATCTCATAATAAGTAATATTTTTGGAAATCAATTTGTCGAAACTGGGGAAGCAGGAGTTATTAGTACATCTCCCGTTCAACCTAATAATATTCAATTAATGATCTTAATAATCCTACAAGTAATTATTATTGGTCCTTGTGAAGAATCTTTTTTTAGAGGTTTTTTAATAAAAAAACTGAAAATTAAGTTGAAGTTAGCTTACTCCATTATCATTTCATCGATAATTTTTACAATATATCACGTACCCCCAATTTTAGTGCCATTAACTACAATTATAACTTTTTTTGGTTA
>JBHLRA010000148.1:0-7901 GCA_048883045.1 Candidatus Thorarchaeota archaeon
ATTAGAGACTGGTTTAAAACATAATATGAAAGCTTTAGAAATATATAAAAAATTTAAAAGTAATTTCTGGATTGCAAAGAAATTAAATAATATGGGGCTCTTGTATGCTGAAATTGGCAATTTTGAAATGGCTTTGAAATGTTTAGAGGAAGCTTTAATATTATCGGAGCGAGATCCCCTCCTAACAATAGAAAGCTATATTGATAGTATAATAAATGTCGCTCTTAAGAAGGGAGATACTGAACTTGTTCAAAAATATTTTCAACGCTTGGAAAATATGTATAATCAAGCACCAACTAGTTATATCGAATATCTATACAAATATAATAAAGCTAAAATGTTGAAAAACAGTTCACGAATACGAGATAAAGCAAAAGCTGAAAAATTATTCAAACAAGTCATTGAAACAAAAACAGAAAGAATACATATTGATGTAATAATTCTCTCATGTCTTCATCTTTGCGACTTACTTCTTAGTGAATATCGCATAAGTAATAATAGTGACGTTCTTGATGAAATTAATCAAAATATTGCTCAAATAATAGCTTTTGCTGAAAAAACACATTCGTATCCAACTTTCTGCGAAATTTTCATATTACTAGCTAAATTAGCTTTATTAAATTTTAATGTAAAAGCAGCCCGACGATATTTAACTCAAGCTCAGAAGATTGCAGAATCATACGAATTAAAAAAATTAGCAATGATAATCTCACATGAACATGATAATTTACTAAAAGAATTAGATAAGTGGAAAATCTTGAGTGAATCAAATGCGAGTCTGGCGGAGCGCATTGAATTAGCCCGGTTAGATGATCAGATGACAGCTATGTTAAAAAAAAGGACATATGAAGTTCCAAAAATATCAAATGAAGACCCTGTTATGATATTAATCTTAACGGAGGGTGGCAATTTGTTATACTCTAAAAAATTTATGGAGGATTTTTCATTTGAGGATGATATCTTAGGAGGATTTCTAACTACTTTAAATTACATAGTTAGTGAGGTATTTTCTGAAGGTCTTGATAGGGCGGTTTTCGGTAAGTACACTCTCCTTATGCTGCCCCTTCAACCATTTTTGGTATGTTATATCTTTAAGGGGGCTTCGTATTATGCTTATCATAAAATCAAAAATTTCCTTGATTCTATCCAGGATGACAATCTTATTTGGCAATCTTTACAGAATTTCCTCCAAAAGAGTAAATCAGTTCAACTCAACGATATTCCATCTCTGGAATCAAAGATAATGGAGATATTTGAGGAAAAAAAATAATGTTAGATGTTTATCGTTTCAATTCACCAAAATTTTATATTAAACTAAACCTAATCTTAAATTAAAAAAAATCATATTTCATTAAGCCATAGAAATCTAATGAATAATTCTGAGGAATTTCGATTTAAGATAGTAGTAGTTGGAGATGGAGCAGTAGGAAAAACATCCTTAATTAAGAAATTCACGAAAGGGACGTTCGAAAAGGATTATGTAAAAACTATTGGCGCTCAGTTTTCCAAATATAACAAAGAATTTAATGAAGATTTGGTTAGATTATTATTCTGGGATATAGCAGGTCAAGATGATTTCAATTTTCTACATCACTTATTTTATAAAGAGACTAAAGCAGCAATCATCGTATATAGTCTTGAAGAAAATGAACTTGGTCAAAATAGCTTTACACATATAAAGAACTGGCATGAAGTATTAGACAAAAATTGTGGACCTATTCCTGTTGTTTTATTTGCTAATAAAGTTGACTTAGTGGATGAAAATAGTTTAGATACTACAGAAATCCAACAACTTGTTAATGAACGTAATTTTTTA
Source organism: Candidatus Thorarchaeota archaeon (assembly GCA_048883045.1). Classification (GTDB taxonomy): domain Archaea; phylum Asgardarchaeota; class Lokiarchaeia; order Sigyniarchaeales; family SOKP01; genus Loki-b32. The sequence goes on from JBHLRA010000148.1 coordinate 1,817, forward strand.
AATTACTTTTTCACTTCAGCAAAAACAGGGCAAAGGGTTGTTGAAGCATTTAACGCAATTATAGAGCAGTTATATTTTAAATTTAAAACCCTTTAATCTAAATTATACTTTTATTTCTTTTTCCCTTAATTGATACTAAAATTATTGGCTTTTTTAAAGTTATTTTAAAATTAACTGTTAAAAGGATGTTAAATTTAGATTGATTATTGACCATTCTGCGAAGAGTATTAGCATAAAAATTGTCTATTTTGGTCCCGCTTTGAGCGGTAAGACAACATCAATTAAGGCTTTATTTTCTGAATTTGGAAAAGAGGATGAATTATGTAGTATTGAAAGTACATTGGAGAGGACTTTATTTTTTGATTACGGAACTGTCACCTTTCAAAATCAAGAATGGAAACTAAAAATTCATATTTATACTACTACTGGACAAGATTTTTATTTTATAACAAGACCCGTTACACTTAGAGCAGTTGATGGAGTGATTTTTGTGATAGATTCTCAAGAGGACGTTTATGAAAGAAATGTAATCTCTTGGCAGGAATTAATTAGTTATTTTAATGAGACAATAAGCAAACTTCCTATTATCATTGCATTTAACAAACAAGATTTAGAATTAAAATTTAATTCCATTGATTTCTTAAAGGAGATTGGGTATTATAAATATAAGAATATTGGTACTAGATTTACAACTGCTTTAAAAGGAGAAGGGATCCTAGAATGTTTCGAAGATATTTTAAAATTAATACTAAAAAAATATTACGAACACCGACTAGTAACAGCACGTAATTAATTATTGATTTCATAAGTTTACTTTAAAAGAAGCTTGCTTCTGCAACAGGGGATTGTATTCGAATTCTTTGTTGACTATTATCCTCTAAAATTGAAATAAGAGCAGTAATATTTTGTTTTGTTTCATAAATGATCTCTTTTTCCTCTCCCTTTTCCCAAACATTAAAACCTGTTAAATATGAAGCGGTTTCGAAGAGTCCTTCCTGTAAACCTGAAACAACTACAGTTACTCCTTTTAAATCATTTTTTGAAATATTTTTTATTCTCAATATATACTTTTCAATATCGGAATCAATCGATTCAACTTTGTATATTTTTTGAAATTTTGAAATTCCATCAAATAGAGAGGAAGCTGCAGCAGCACTTTCTGAAAATAAGTCTACCCCCACTTTTTCTTGGGAAATAGGACCTGCAGAGATAGTAATTGGAATTTCAAGTTTAATAGGTTCTATACCATACTCTGGTTTCTTCTTTCCAATAACTAAAAGACTCCATTTAGTATAAGCACCATATCTAAATCCGAATTGTTCTTTCTCAGAAGGAGACCATAGATAATTATGGCTTGGTTCAGCAACTTCCGGAACTTTTAATAGCATAAAATCTTTATCAAAATTTTGTGTTCGAACATCACCGGCAATTGCAGGAGGTAATTCCTCAACTTTACGACAATTTTGCCCATATGCTTCACAATAACAAATCAAGTTGGAGTTTTGCAGTAATCGAACTTCTAGGTTTTTAAGTTCCTCAGAAGTATAACTAATCTTTATAGTTTCACCTGGTTTGAAAATATCCTTGGTTAAGAGAATATTTAATCCTGAAATTGAAAATGAGATGGGTTTGGGAGACTTTACTTGAATTCCGGAATTCCTTGCCTTAATTTCAATATCATGAGTTTTATTAATCAATAAATCTTCTTCTGGATTAATTGGATTTGGTTGCCTTAGAATTAGTTTTAGAATATAATTTAGATTTCTGTTCTTTATTGTTGGTACAATATTACTTTTAATTAGGAGGGATTTTTCACGTATATATTCACCTGCTTCAAAATTACCCTTACTAAATATTTCTTCTTTTGAAATTTGAAGTTCTTTAGCACAAGGGGGACTTGTAATTAATTGAATTCCACTCCAATGAATTTCCGCGTCTTCATCAAAATTGAACTTTGTGCGAACATTCAACTTATCTCCGATAAAGACAGAACCATTATTTAAATCGGTTAACTCTAATTTTACCAAATCTAAACAGATTTAATGATATTTTATATATTAATTTTATAAAAAGATAGAATTTTATAAAAACTTTTTATTATTAGATAAGAAATATGGAAATAACCAATCTCTCTATTAAGGGATATTTTGTTGTTCATGAATGTCAATTTTTTTGTTTGAATTAGCAATTTAAATGATAAATAATTTGAATCACTTTTAATTATACCATTTAAGATTTAATATCATCATCATTTAGAATTATGAATAACGGTCTAGAAGGAAAAATTAAAGCAATCCTCTTTGATTTAGATAATACATTATTAGATGTAGATTTAGATAAATTTATACCCCAATATTTAAAGTTATTAGCCCAAAGTGTAGCACATATTATTCCTCCTAATAAGTTTATTTCAAAATTACTCAAAGCATCCAAAGCAATAGAAGAAAATAATGGACACAGTACTAACGAAGAAATATATGCAAATGCATTTTTTCCATTAGAAGGTCATACTCGTGAAGAAATCGAACCTTTTTTTGATAATTTTTATAAAAATGATTTTTCCGAACTACGTCAATATACTCGAAAGAAACCTGAAGCAAGATCTGTTGTCCAAACTGCTTTCGATAAAGGTTATGATGTTGTTATTGCAACAACACCAATGTTACCTGCAACTGCAATCGAGCAACGTTTAGATTGGGCTGATGTTGCTGATTTTCCTTACCGTTTAATAACAACTATTGAGAATAGTCACGCTACTAAATCTTTAACACATTTACTTTATTATGAACAAATCTTAGATAAGATTGGATACCCTGCTGACGCTTGTTTAATGGTGGGAGATGATGAAAAGGATATGATTGCAGCGCGTCTTGGAATGCAAACATTTTTCATTGAAGATAAAGAAACAGATTTCTCTAATCACATCCCAGAGCCCACATATAGAGGGATTTTAGCGGACCTGAAAAATATACTTTAGTTATATTATCTTATTTTTTTTCCAAAGTAAAATTTAACTTACTCATATTATAGATTTGAGGAGGCGGATCTGCTAATAGTAATTTTACAAGGCATTTAACTCGTAAATAGACTTCTTTATTCTTATCAGTAAAAAAACACAAATATAAACTCCGCATACTTCTTCTTATTTTGAAATTTATTTAATTTCTTCATATCTAAAACAATCTATAATATGATCATTAACTAACCCTACTGCTTGCATAAATGCATAACAGATGGTTGGACCCACAAATTTAAATCCTCTTTTTTTCAAATCTTTACTCATCTGTTCAGAATGCGTAGTTTTGGAAGGTAATTCTGAAAGATCCTTAAATTTATTATCAATTGTTTTATAATTTACAAATTTCCAGATGTATTTATCAAAGGTACCAAATTCCTTCTGTATCTTTAAGAAAGCTTTCGCATTTGAAATGACTGCATTTATTTTAAGTCTGTTTTTTATTATCCCCTCATTCTGCATTAACTTTTCCACTTTTTCTTCTGAATATTTCGCAATTTTATTGTAATCAAAGTTATCAAATGCTTTTCTAAAATTCTCACGTTTTCGCAGAATTGTGTTCCAACTTAAACCTGCTTGTTCCCCTTCCAATATTAAAAATTCGAATAGCAGTCGATCATCATGAATTGGAGTACCCCACTCTTTGTCATGATATTCTCTCATCTGAGGATCATTACCTGCCCACGCACATCTTTTTACTATTGTAATCACTATTTTTATTCTAATTAATTTATTTCAAAGATTTGAATAATTCAAAGAGCCATTCTCGAGAAATAAAAAAAAAAATACAAAATTATTTATTGATAAGCTTTGTTGGCATTTTCTGTAATTGCATCCATTACTTGCGGCCACACTTCTATAGGTATACTGTGCCCCATTCCTTCAATAATGAGTAATTCTGCTCCTGGTATTGCTTCCACAGTATCTTTACCTCCATCAGGTGGCATAAGAGGATCTTCACTTCCATGAATTACAAGTGTAGGGGCTGTTATAGAGGCTAGATTTTGCTTACGATTTCCGGTTGCCAATATTGCTGCTAATTGGCGAGAATAACCTGGACGATAATTTGACCGATCTAATGAGGCTATGACCATTTTCTGGGCTCTCTCTTCATCAAAAGGAAATCCAGTACCATGAATAAGTCGCATTGTATTCACACCATGCTCAATAAGTGCTTCACGCTCAGTGGGTGGGGCTTGAATTAATACTTTCATTGCTTCTGGTTTTGGACGCGGTAAATCGGGATTACCAGTACTACTCATTATAGATGTAAGAGATAAAACACGAGAAGGATGTCTATAAGCAACAGTTTGAGCGATCATCCCCCCCATAGATGCTCCACAGATATGAGCTTTATCAATATTAAGTGCTGATAAAAGACCAGCCGCATCATCAGCCATATCATTTAATGTATATGATGCTTCAATTTTCTCTCCTTTTGCCACTTGCATATACAATTTCATAAGATCTGGTTCTCCTGCTTCATCAAATTTTGTAGATAATCCAACATCTCGATTATCGAATCTGATTACATAAAATCCATGTTCTACAAATTTTTCTATGAATTCTACTTCCCATCTAATCATCTGAGCACCAAGCCCCATAATTAACAATAATGGTCTTGACGAGGGATCTCCAAAGGTTTCATACTCAATTTCAATATTATTAGCTTTAACTCTTGGCATTATTTTATTCCTCCTATTTTAAACTTTAATAAAATTAATATCTTGATATTTTTATACGTTTTGAATAAAGTTAAGTTTTAAAAAAAGATATAAAGAAAATTAATTTTATTAAAATTGTACAGATTAATCTGTATGCGCAGAGATAATTAAATCAGCAAAAAGCTTCATGTCATTTAGTAACATGTTTAATTTGTCTTGTGATTCTCTGTCTAATTCTCCAGATTTCATAACAAGTACAGAAATAATGTATTTGAAAATGTGAAGTTCAATTTCTTTGCCATCTCCGTCTCGACCTCCAAATTTTGCAGAATCTGCCATAAATATATTTTCTCTTACGGTATTACAAGCATTAATAAAATCTCTTAAGTCTCCCCTTAAAGTTAATCCACTACTTACTCCTTGGACATTATGCACAATAACATTACCTGAAATATCGGCAATAATTACTTTAGCCTTAATCTCATCAAGCTGTTTCTCCGCCTTTTCTACGTGAGATTTTAATTCGGCATATTCAGAAATTAACACATCTCTGAAAACTTTTGCTAATTTGTCCTCCTCATATATACTTGTTAACATATAGTCAAAATCGTAATCTTTAAACATATCTAGGAAAACGTCCTTAGCGTTTTTAACGTTAGTATCAAGAAGCTCTTTCTGATAATCTTCTGTATCATACTTATGAAGGAATAAAAAGATCTTTGGTTTCTCATTGTTCTTACGGTATAAATCCAATAGACTAATAAAATATTCTTTTGCATCTTGAAATGTATTAGGGTCATGTAAATCGACTATAGGGATAAGAATATCAGTCCCACGAAAAATCTCTGGTTTTTCCATATATTCCCTTCTAAATTCTTCTTGCCCTCCAAAATCAAAGATTCCAACCTGCAAACCAAGGAAGGGATGTCTTCTTGTTTCGTATAAAATTGTTGGTGCTAAACCTTTTGTATCTTCTGGTCTTTTAGCAGCAAAGGCAACAGAATATACACTTGTCTTCCCACATCCACTTAGTCCAACTAAACTAATTTTCATTTTTGACTTTCCTTTTTTTTAATGGGTTAAATAATAATTTATTTCATTTAAGATTTTTAATAAAATTTGATTTAGATTTTTATTCTTTTGGTACTATTTTTAGTGTTCTGGAAAAAATTTTTCCAAATTCTTCAGTTGATGCTTCAACTAATACATTTGCTTTAATAGGCTCCCCATCTGTCTTATTCATTGGATATCCAATTTCTATTGTTTCATATGGGAATAATTCTCTTATGGTTGTTATCCACGGATTTTTTTCAAAAAGTTCTTCCACGGTTACAATTCGTATTTTCAAATCTTCTAAGACATATCCTATTGTATTAGTTAATGATATGTTGAGAATTTGTTCATC
>JBHLRA010000149.1:0-7644 GCA_048883045.1 Candidatus Thorarchaeota archaeon
TATTTAAATCTAGTAGCAGAACTCATAATAGGGCAAAAGCCGAAGAATTATTGAAACAAATTATTAATGAAAAGATTGCTTCTGAAATTTATCTCACTTCTTTAGTACATATCTGTGATTTATATCTACTTGAACTCCGTATAACTAATGATCTTGAAGTATTAGATGATATAAAACCATATATTGATCAACTGGTGGAGTTTGCTGAAAAACACCAAGCGTATTATTTTTTATGTGACACTTTTCTTTTACAAGCGAGAATAGCATTATTAACTTTTGATATAAAAAAAGCTCGCCGATTTTTTATACAAGCTCATCAAATAGCTAAAAGACACGATCTTAGGAGACATGCTGAAATTATTTTAATTGAACATGAAGAATTGATAAAACAATTAGACACTTGGAAAAGATTGAAAAAATTGAAAGCACCTATAAGTCAACGTATTGAATTAAGCCAGTTAAATAATCAAATTAAACGTATAGTTCAAAAAAGTTTGACGATATCTACTCAAATTAGTGAGGAAACAGTCACAGTTCATAAAGATAAGAAAATATGTATAGTATGCAAAGGAGAAGTATTAGGTTTTTCATATATTTGTCAATGTAATGCAATTTATTGTGAGAACTGTGCTCGGGCATTAAGTGATTTAGAAAATGTATGCTGGATGTGTAATACACCAATAGATCGTTCAAAACCTGTCAAATCATTTTTACTGGATCAAGTAAAAGAAAAACCTAAAATCTCAGGGAAAAAATTTAAGAATTTTGGAAAATAATAATTTAAATTTTTTAGAGATAAGCTATTTTTATATCTCTTTTAATTATGAATTAGAAATAACTTCATTTCGATAGTCTACCCGGGGTAATTTACTAATTGGGTAAGGTAGATAAGCATCGTCAGGAATTGGATCAATATAAAAGTGCCGGAAGTTTTTGTCCTGCATTCTACAAAAGGGTGACCTATGATTGTACGCAGGATGTTTAACCATTCGCATCCATATCTTCTTCAAAGATTCTTGGCGTATGTTTCCAAAAGAAAGCGGTGAAAAATCGCAGGGAGAAATATCTCCATAAGCAGAAGCATAAAATTGAATATTTGCGGCAAGACACCCTATTCCTGAGAGGTAGGCTTCAACTGAATTCTGCCATGATTGAGATGATAAAGGAGGTACAACCTTTCTCTTAAACATCTCCGCAGAATATTTGTGAAGTTTTTCTCGCAAGTCAAAAGTCAACATTTCACTAGTATCATGCAACATCCTTCCAGTAGGTACACAATCAAAATAAATAATATTTTTTAATCCAAGATCATTGGCTAATTTATGCAATTTCTTATATAATCCTCTTTCTGTTCCAGAACGAGTAGCATAACCGGAAAATCCTCCAAAGATCCCTTTTGATTGCACTCTCTGAATTCCTTCAATAGCAGTTTCAAAAAGACCTGGCATTCCTCTTAATTTGTCATGTTCTTCGGCATAAGGTGAATCTATACTCAAAAATACTGAAAAGAGTCCAGCGTCAGAAAGTTTGTTCACATTTTCCTCTGTGAGGAATTGTCCATTTGTGAACATAACAGGCATAGCTTTTTTCTTATCTACATAAGATATAAGCTCGAAAAGATCTTCACGTAGTAAGGGTTCCCCTCCAGTGAAAGCAATTATTGTTACTCCAAGTTTTTGAGCATCATCAATTAACTTTTTTGCCTCTTCTGTGGTTAGTTCTTTCTTTTCTTTTCTAAGATGCCTTCCAGCACTACAATGAACACATGTACATTGACAATTATAGGTAATAGCAAATGTCATCGCAATAGGAAATGGATACGGCATTAATTGAGATTTTATCAACCCCTTTAAAGCACGTATCATAGGTCGACTCCCAACAGGTGGAGCAAAAGTATTTGAAACTATTTTTCCTTTCCATCTTCCAACTTCCATATTCTTGTAAAAATTAGCTTGTAAAAGAATCATGAAAATTAGTCGGTAAATACTTAACCTGTCAAGAAGTGGATTGAGAATCCCTGAACCTACAACTTGACCATTCTCAAGCTTTTTATAACTTATGAGATTTCTCCCAAATAGTTTTAAAAAAACTTGTTCAACTTCCATAATTTTTTTCCTTAAATTTATTTAAATTAAAAATTAAAATGGGCAATTTTTGGTTTTAAACTAAAGTTTAGTCAACTTTATTTTGTTTAAAAACCTATTTAATTAATTAACTAATTAATAGTTTAAGCTCAACACTATTTAAAAATTGTGTAAAAATATCATATTATTAAAAGTATCAAAATATGATTAATTTCGAGCATCTTCCTAATTTCAAATATAATAAAATATAATTAGGATTGTTAACTAGTCTTTTAAAAAAGTTTATTTAAATAACAGAAACTAAATGTTGATTTTATTATGGATTTTTCCTTAACTGAAAAGCAAAAAATGTTAAAAAAAATCACGAGAGAGTTTGCTGAGGAGTATATAATACCTATAGCAAAGGAAAGCGATGAAAAGCAGGAATTAGATGAGACTGCTTTCAAAAAACTGAAAGAAATGAATTATTTTGGCCTTTGTCTTCCAGAAGAATTTGGAGGTGCTGGACTTCATAATGATTCAATAGCCTTTAGTATTGTCATTGAAGAAATTGGTCGTGCAGATGCAGCTTGTGGAATTATTATTGCTGTACATAATGGTGTTGCAGCTTATCCTATTTATAAATATGGAACTGAAGATCAAAAACAACGATTTTTAGAAGATCTTGCAAAGGGTAACAAAATAGGCGCTTTCTGTTTAACTGAAGCAAATGCGGGTTCCGATGCTGGTGGAGTTCAATTAACTGCGGTGAAAGATGGTGATGAATATATCTTAAATGGAACAAAAATATTTGCAACATCAGGTGGTATTGCTAAAACGTTGTTAGTAGTAGCAAAAACAGGTGAAAAAGATAGCAGAAGACAAATGACAGTTTTTTTAGTAGATGGTGATACACCTGGCTATTCTGTTGGAGTAAAAGAAGATAAATTAGGTGTGAGAGCATCAAATACTTCAGAACTTGTATTTGAAGACGTTCGAGTGCCCCAGGAAAATATTCTAGGAAACTATGGAGACGGATTTAAAATGTCAATGAAAATATTAGATTTCGGCAGAATAGGGATTGCTGCTCAATGTGTTGGTTTAGGACAAGCAGCATTAGAAGCATCAATCAAATATGCAAATGAAAGATCCCAATTTGGAAAACCTATAGGGAGATTCCAAGGCGTACAATGGAAAATAGCAGATATGGCATGTGCTGTAGAATCAGGTCGATTATTTACTTATAAAGCAGCATACTTACATGATAAGGGTGAAGATTTTGGCACAGCTAGTTCAATGGCAAAATTAGTAGCCTCTGAAGCAGCAATGCAAGCTGCTCATGGAGCTGTTCAAATCCATGGAGGATATGGTCTAATGAAAGCATATCCAGTAGAAAGATATTTCCGGGATGCAAAGATGGGCGAGATTTATGAAGGAACTAGTGAAATTCAAAGATTAGTAATTTCAGGTAACCTACTAAGAAAAGGAATATAAAAAGAGCCAATTAAAATTATGACATAATAAAATAATTTTCTAATTTTTTATTTCTTTATCGGAAACTTTATTTTTCTAGAATTTTTTATTTCAAAAGAAGTTATATGATTTTAGAGTTAAAAAATGAGGTATTGGTTTCAGATTGAAAATCTTCGTGTGTATTAAACAAGTACCAGGCGTTTCAGAGGTAAAAATCGACCCAAAAACTAATACACTAGTAAGAGAAGGTGTATTATCTATTATCAATCCCAACGATAGAAATGCTCTTGAATTAGCTTTAACTCTTAAAGAGGAATATAAAGTAGAAGTTATAGCTTTGAGTATGGGTCCTCCTCAAGCAGAAGAAGCATTACGTGAAGCTTTAGCGATGGGAGTAGATAAATGTTTTTTATTAAGTGATAGAGCATTTGCTGGAGCAGATACGTTAGCTACCTCACACACTCTTGCATTAGCAATTAAGAAAGTAATAAATGAGGTTGATCCTGACGAAAAGTACCTCATTATCTGTGGTGCTCAAGCAGTAGATGGAGATACTGGCCAAGTACCTCCAGAATTAGCAGAAGAATTGGGAATTCCGCAAATCACTTATGTTCAGAACATTGAATTAAGTGAAGAAAAAATCGTAGTAGAGAGAAAATTTAGAGCTACTGAGATTGTAGTCATAGAAACAAAATTACCAGCATTAATTTCAGTTTTAATTGATATTAATAAGCCTAGATATCCAAGTATGGCAGGTATTATGAAAGCCTATGAAAAATCGAATGTAAAATGGTTTGATTCCAAAGCTTTAAATGCCGATAATTCCAAAATTGGTTTAAATGGTTCTATGACTGAGGTAAAGAAAATCTTTTTTCCAGAGAGGAAAGTAAACCCTGTTATGTTAGAGGGTTCTCCTGAAGAGATAGCTAAAAAGTTATGTCAACATTTAAAGGAAGATAAAATATTTTAAGAGGATTATTTAATTGAGTATAATAATTGATGAAGAATTATGTACTGGTTGCGCTAGCTGTGTGGAAAGCTGTATGTATAATGCTATTGAGCTAGATAATAACATAGCAAAAGTTCTAAAAGATAATTGTATATTATGTTTAGCATGCCTTAATATTTGTCCAGAAGAAGCAATTTCATTAGAACGTGAGGATATTAAAGCTCAGAAGACTGATATTTCCGAATTTAAAGGAGTATGGATTGTTGCAGAACATTACAAAAAGAAAATTCAGAATGTATCTTTTCAATTACTTAATAAAGGAAGAGAATTAGCAGATTTATTACAAGTGAGTTTAACGTTTATCATTTTGGGAACTGATTTCGATGATAAATTAGAAGAAATTAGTCAATTTGGTATGGATGAGATCATCTATATTAAAGCACCAATATTGAAGGATTATTATTCAGATTTATACACAAAAGTAATTACAGAATTAGTGCTTGAGCACAAACCTGAGATTATATTAATTGGCGCTACACCTACAGGAAGGGATTTTGCTCCAAGAGTGGCAAAAAGGTTAAATGCAGGTTTAACAGCAGATTGCACGGGATTAGAAATAGATCTTGAAACAAGAAATCTACTTCAAACTCGTCCAACTTATGGTGGTTCTATTATGGCAACTATTAGAACTCCCTCTAGCAGGCCACAAATGGCAACAGTAAGAGCTGGCATTTTTAACATGCCTGAAAAGGTAAAAAAAAATGTAAATATTAGGAAACTAGACTATAAATTTAAAGAAAAAGATTCAGTTTCAAAAATTGTAAAAGTAATAAGCAAAACTAAGAATACTGTAAATCTTGAGGACGCTAAATTTATTGTTGCTGGTGGGCGTGGTGTTGGCTCAAGAGAAAAATTTCGAATTATTGAAAAATTAGCAGAAGTATTAGATGCTGAACTAGGAGGATCCAGGATAACTGTCGAATTAAATTGGTTAGAGCCTGATAGACAAATAGGTCAGACGGGTAAAACTGTAACTCCAAAATTATATATAGCATGCGGAATTTCAGGCGCAATTCAACACATAGTTGGAATGCAAAATTCAGAAATTGTTGTTGCAATAAATAAAGACCCAAATGCGCCAATCTTTAACTGGGCTCATTATGGGATAGTTGGAGATTTACACGAAATTATTCCAGTTCTAATTGAGGAGATCAAAAAGATTAAAGTGGATGAATAGTCTCAATATCACCTTATTTTATAATATTGACAATTGAATTATTTTCATTAGCATAATTTAATTATTCAATTTTATATCTATATTCACTTAAAAATGAAAATTTAAAATAAATAAAGATGAAAAAATTAATTTATGTATATATGTCTGATTGCTCAGATCCAAAAGATTTAATCCTTGCTGCAAGTATTCGTAAATTTGGAAGCTCTCTATCAGATAATCCGATCTGGGTATTAATTCCAAAACCAGTAGAAAGTATTCCTAAAATAATAAGAGAACTTTTTATATCGATGAATGTTGAACTAATTCCTTTTTTATCTGAAGATGAGCCAGATTTTCCATTTATCAAATATGTTCTTGCTGCTGCAACTGCTGAATTATTAGCGCAAGAAAAAACACAACTTCTTGCCTGGCTTGGATCAAATACAATAATTTTTAATGAGCCAAAACACTTTCTTTTAGAGGATAATAAGAATTTAGGATATCGACCCGTTCATCACACTAATATTGGCTCATTTTTTGATGAACAAATCGATCCATTTTGGGAACAAGTTTACCAAAAATGTAATGTTTCTAAAGAACAGGTTTTTCCAATGAAAACACACGTAGATAACAACAAACTTCGACCTTATTTTAATGCTGGTTGTTTAATTACTAGACCGGAAAAAGGATTGCTTCAATCATGGTGGAATTTTTATAAACATTCATTTAATGAACAAATCTTTCAAGATTATTACAATAGAGACTACCTATATGCTATTTTCATTCATCAAGCAATTTTATCAGGTGTGATTCTTTCAACTATGGAACGATCTGAACTTTATGAACTCCCTTTTGATTATAATTATCCATTAAATCTATATTATAACTGCCCGTTTGTTTATCGGGTTAAAAATGCCAACGATTTAATAACAGTTCGATATGAGGATATAAAAGACCTTAAAAAAGTTCCATTTCAAGATCCCTTGAAAAGTTGGCTAATAAATCAAATCGATGATTTCTTCATAAAAGTGCTATCATCTTCTGAGAAAGTTAAATTTGGAAAAGTTCCTTTAGTTTATCCTGTCCCGATAATTCTTGCTGGAGCACTTGTCAACAATCAACCTAATTTTGAGACATTAGGAGACGTTGGAATAATGGGTATTAAACCTCCACTTGTTTATATTTCTTCAGGTCAAAATCATTATACAAATCAAGGAATTCTGGAACACAAAACCTTTAGTATAAATTTTCCTCCCACACAACTTCTTGTAAAAACTGATTACTGTGGAATAACCTCTGGAAATGATGTAGATAAAACAAATTTATTTAATGTATTTTATGGTGAATTAGAAACAGCACCCATGATTCGAGAATGTCCTGTGAATTTAGAATGTAAAGTTATTAAGAAATTCTCCATTCAACATAGACAGATTTTCATTGGAGATGTTGTACAATCTTATGTTAGTGAAGATTTTATAATGAAAAACGGAGAGGACCAAAAAATTGCAGATATGAAAAAACTTGATCCAATTATTTACGCATTAGATAATCGATATTATAAAATTGGCGAAATTATCGGAACTGGGTATCAAGAAAGCAAAAAATTTAAACAGAATTAATTGAAATTTAAATAGATACAGTCATTCCCATCAATTGGAGAATTAAACAAATTATATTATTCCAGTTTTAATTCAACAATATAATAAGTTGAAATTTAAAGAATATAATAACAAAATATAAGAAAAAAAGGGTGTAATGGAATGTTATTTTAGTTTTATTCGTGGAGGAATAAATTATGGGCTAAAAACAAACATTCCACTACCAGAAAAAAAATAAATTTTTTTCTAATATGCATCTAGTTGACCCTCTTAATAAATGTTTCGTGAATTTTATGAACGTTCTATTCGATTATTGCGTGAATTGTATTGCTATGATATTATTAT
>JBHLRA010000150.1:0-7548 GCA_048883045.1 Candidatus Thorarchaeota archaeon
ACTAAATTATTCTAGCAAGGAAAAGGTACAATTAGTATCTCCGCATCCAGGACATTTGAAATCTTCCTCTGGGAAGTCATCTGAATTAAATTCATGACCACACTTGTCACATTTCCATAACATTAATATCCCATTTTGAATCAATTTTCAAAATCATATCTATTAAGATAAAAAGAGTCTAAATATAAAGTTTATCGAAAACCTAAGCCTTAAATATTAAATTTATCACTTTTATAAGTCAACTAGCTTAAGAGATTACAGAAATTACTTCTTTAAAGATAAGATTAAAATTTTGAGGATTTAATTTCAAGAGATGAACAGAGGGGATGTCTAAAAGATAATTTTTTAATGAATGCCTTAAATTTAAACCAATAGTTGCAATAATTGATATATCAGTATTAAATATTCTCTTGATGAAATCTTGAAACCCTTCTGAAAAAAGCTCCATTTTGCCAATTTCATCAATTATAATTAAATCAAACTGTGTTTTTTCGAGATTTAAGGTTTTTTCCATGAATTTATCAAACTTATCAATAAATATATTATACTTTCCTAATCTATATTTAGTATTGAATTTACCTACTCTTGCTAACTGAGACTTTTCCCCAGAAAAGATATCTATAATATCAAAACCAATACGTTTATCATGTTCCCTAACTTCTGGAGTTATAAAGCCATGAATTATAAAGTTATGTTTAGTATAATAGTCAATTATTCTTGATATTAGAGTTGATTTACCACATCCAGGTAGACCTGTAATAAGTATTTTATTACTCATGTAGTTAATAAATTAAAACTTTATTTTATAGTAAGAATTTAATTGAAATTATAGAATAATTAATTTATTATTGTTAAAAAATAGAAGTGGAGATGAAAATATGAAAAGTTCTACATTTACTTTTACGGATCAAGATGGAATAGAGATTTTTGTATATAAATGGGAACCGGAATCTGAACCTAAAGCTATTATACAAATACTTCATGGATTAGCAGAACATTCAAAAAGATATACACGATTAGCAGAAGCATTATGCACTGAAGGATATGTTTGTTATGCAGATGATCATCCCGGTCATGGATTAACTGCTGGTGATTTAACAGAAGCTACGTTAAAGGGACGAGCAGGGGTATTAGGACCTAGTGGATGGAGAGGGGTTGTTAACGAAATTCACGACTTATCAAAAATTATAATGAAAGAATACCCTAATCTTCCATTATTCTTAATTGGACATTCATGGGGTGCTTTCTTAGCCCAAGATTATATTCAAGATTGGGGAGATGAAATTAAAGGCTGCATTCTAAGTGGTACTAATGGGAAAGTAAGAGGCATGGTAATCAAGGCGGGAAAATTACTTCTAAAAAGCGAAATTAAAAAGCTTGGACCTACGGAACCCAGTCAAAAAATGTATGATATGAACTTTAAAACTAATAATCATGAATGGGATAAAGAAGAGGGTGCAACTGGATTTGAATGGCTTAGTAGAGATAAAACAGAAGTACAAAAATATATAGATGACCCTTGGTGTGGATTTATTCCTCCCGCAAATCTATGGTTGGAATTCCTTCATGGATTTGAAAAATTGTATGATGCAAAAAATGAAGAAAAAATGCCAAAAGATTTGCCAATATTTGTCATATCTGGATCTTTATGTCCTATAGGAAATAAAACTAAATATGTCAGAGGCATGATTGATCGTTATAGAAAATACGGTATGAAGGATGTGACGTATAAATTTTATGAAGATGCGCGACATGAAATATTTAATGAAATAAATCGCGAAGAAGTCTTTCAAGATGTTATTAATTGGCTCAATTCCCACTTGTAATAATTGAGGGAGAAATTTATCTAATCTTTCTATTTATTTTTCTAATTCTTTAAATTGTTTTAATAATTCCTTTTGTTTCTCTGAGATTTTTCGAGGTATTTCGATATTTACAACTACATACTGATCTCCTCTCCCTCTTCCTCGCAAATATGAGACTCCACGATTTTTTATGCGAAATTCTGTTCCGGGTTGGGTACCAGGAGGAATTGTTAATTCTTTTTCAGTTAGTTTCTTTTCTTTATAGTCCAAAGTGGGAACATTAATTTTTCCCCCAATTATGGCAGTTACAATATCCACATTTACAGGAGTATAAAGATCATTTCCACGTCGTATAAAGTTTTCATCACCAATTATTCGAATTCCTAAATAAAGATCTCCCGGTATTGCATTAACAGATGGTACATGTCCAGCCCCCTGAACTTTTAAATGAACACCATCTTCAACACCTTCTGGAATCGAAACATGAATCGTTTTCAGTTCAGGAACTACCTTGTTTCCCCCACATGTTTTGCATTTTTTCTCAATTACTTTTCCTGTACCGCCACAAGTATAACATTCGGATTCACGAATAATTGTACCAAATCCAGATTGTGTCATTTTTCTAATTCTTCCAGTTCCTTGACATTCTGAGCAATTCTTTATACTACTGGGATCTTCTGCTCCAGTTCCTTCACAATCATCGCAAGGAGTATATCTTTCAATAGGAATATCCTTTTTGACACCGAACATTGCTTCCTCGAATGTTATTTCTATATGATCTTCTAAATCTTGTCCTACTTCCCTACGTGGAGTCGATCTTCTTCTCGCTCTTGAACCAAACCCACCAAATCCGAAATCATCAAAACCTCCAAATGAACCAAAGCCGCCAAAAATACTGCGTAATAATTCGTCAATTCCTGGTATACCACCACTGAAAAAATCACTCATATCTACATGGACTCCACTAAATCCAAATCTATCGTAATTTTGTCTTTTATTCTCGTCACTTAAAACTTCATAGGCTTCTTGAAGTTCGATAAATTTTTCCTTTGCTTTTGGATCTGTCTTGTTTAAATCTGGATGGAGTTTTCTAGCTAATCGACGATACGCAAGTTTAATATCATTTAAACTCGCATCTTTAGCCACACCAAGTACTTCATAGTAATCTCTCTTCTTATCAGAACTCATAATTTGAAAGAATCAATTTGTTAATGAATAAGTTAAATAATCATGGGATCAAAATTGATTATTAAATTTAATTTTTTAGGTAATAGGCTATTGAAAAAAATATTAGTGGATTTCTTAATAAATTTAAAGAGAATTCATACTTTTTAGAAAACTATTTTTTTATCACAAAATAAATGCTATATAATTTTCACATAATTTTGATTAAGATTAAAGGTAATTAATATGAATAAAGTAGTTGTTATAGTCGGAGGAATTATTGGGATATTTGCTGCACTTTTATGGGTGTTTGAGCCTTCACTTGGTTGGTGGGAAGTTAGTGTTGATGCAATTGTAGACGGAGCGGGTTATATTACCCCTTTTGGATATGGAAGTAATACTATAAACTCCAATATCGAATTTCACGGGCCTTTACTTCTAATCGGAGGAATTTTATTTATATCATCTTCATTATTAGCTATTATTTTTGCTATTAAAGAAAAGGGGGGCTTGGCAATTATGTCTGCTTTTATCATGGCTGGAGGATTAGGACTCTTTTGTTATGGGCTTGTGGTGATTGAAGATTTTGAAAATATATTATCCGGTTTAAGTTTTTTGACGGGAGCGGATTATATAGTGTTTTTTGGTAGTGAAAATTTAGGGATTTTAGGATTTTGGGCTTGGCGATTAGGTAATGGATTTTTTATTGCAATCGGAGCATTTGTTGTAACTTTAATAGGAGCACTTATAAAAAGATAGTATTCTTTTTTTTTTTAATATGGATTTAATTGACATAATAAAAATATTCCAACAACATTGATGAATATGGGATAAATTTAAAAAAACTCACTGTTCTGAATACATAATATCCGATTAAATCAATTTTCATTCTGATTATAAAAAATGCATTTGAGCAAGAAATCTCTAGCTATTATAGTTTCAACATCATTAATTATAGTAATCACAATTCCGAGCACAATTTTTATAATATTTCAACTTAATAAGACAAATGCCAGCAATCATCCATCAAATATGGGTGTAATCGAATGGCTTGAGGATTTCAATTCTTTTTTTGAATTTATTGAAGACAATTACCCCTATATATGGCTCAAAAATCGAACTCATGGATATGATTGGCGAGATTTAAAAACTTATTATGAAGACCGTATTAATAATGCTAATTCCAATGAAGTGTTCTTAAGTATCCTTTTTGATGCAGTACAATCACTACAGAATCGACATACTCAGATTGAGTATCCTGGTATTATGACTCAATATCATTCTGATTTTGAGAATTGGTATCCCCTCAATGAAGTTTTTTCCGATAAAGTCGTAGAATTCTCTAGTTATTGGGAACCAATTTTTATTAGTTGTTATCAAGATAGATATCGAAAAAGTTATGATTCTCTTATTGTTTATGAAAAAGGAGATTATATTATATTTAATAATACAATTTTAGAACATCTTTATGGAACGGGATTAAAAATTACTAAAGTTAATGGACTACTAATTGATGAAGCGGTAAAAGAGTGTTATAACAAAGATTATCTTGATTGGGATTTTCAGAGAGATAAACTCTATTTATGGATGATTTCTCCACGAGATTTTGGAGAAAATGCTGTATTCACTATAAGGAATTCTACTGGATATGAAACCAATATAACCTTTAATACTTTATCTGAATATTCTCTTCATCCTTATAGTTATCCAGAAGATATGATAACCACTCAAACCTATGAAAGCATGAATGCTAGTTATATTCATATAAAAAATTTTGTAAATGAGTATCTCAACCCTTATACGGATGATATTATTAACTTCTATCATCAAATTGAGGATTATGATTATTTGATTATAGATATCAGAGGAAATCCCGGAGGGAATTATGCCGCATGGATGAATACTATTGTCAAACCTCTACTGAAAAATCAACAAATTTTTGAACTCTATCTCGCATACAGGACAGATGATTATAGCAACACCTTCCGTGAATCAATGGGAATAACGAGTCAAGTTTCTAAAGGAAGTTTTTCCTATCTCCCACCAGAGGCTTACACTGATGAATTCAAGATTTATAATTATCAACAAACAATTACACCCACTTATGAAGTTAATTTTAATGGTGAAATAATTGTATTAACTGATAACTTTGTTTATTCTGCTGCTGAAGGCTTTAATCTTTTTTGCAAACAAACAGGGTTCGCTACTATTTATGGTACAACGAGTGGAGGTGATGGTATAATGGAATTTCCTACATATTATGCTCTTCCTAATAGCAAATTAATCATTTGTATAAGTTCCGCTTTAGGATTAGACCATACTGGGCATGCAAGTGAAGAAGTGCGAACTCAGCCAGATTTCTATTATGAAAGTACTTTTGGAAACTTTACAGAACTTATTGATTATGTTTTATGGAATTTACCTTAGTCTCTCAAATTAACAAGATCGTGCAAAAAAGAAGCGTAGATAACTAATTCAAATTTAAGAATTAGAGAAATAATAAAAAATAAAGATATCTATTTTATCCAATAGATGATGAAATTTGTTGGGTCTATATAGTGAAAACAAAAAGAAGTAAAAATCAATATAATAAAATTTAGTACATTTAGTATACGATATCTCTTAGTCTCTTCGCATTTTCTATGAGAAAAGGTAGATTATTTCGATGTCTCTTTTTTTTGTCTTTTTCTTTTTTCTTGCGCTTCTGTTGCTGTAATTCCTTTGGCAATTTCATAGCTAACAATTATTTTTATCCTTTAATTACATCCTACTGAAAAGAAACAGAATATATAAAGGTTATTAGATCAAAACTTTTCATATTTATAGATGAATTTATGATGAGTTTCTTTAGGAATAGGTCAAGGAAGGACCCTAGGAGCAGATGCTTAGCAGTGTTACCATACTAAACTTGTCATTTGTATAAGTTCAGCTTTGGGATTAGATCATAGTGGTCATGCAAACGAAGAAGTACGAACACGACCTGATATCTATTATGAAAGTAATTTTGGAAACTTTACAGAGCTCATAGATTACGTTTTGACTAATCTTCCTTAAATTATAAGAATCATAGATTCTTAAATATTTAAAGATGATTGAAGCCATTCCTTCTTTAACATTCCATAATAAATTAGACCGACTCGAGAGCCATCTTTTTTAACAATATGTTCTCGTAAATGTCCTTCTTTATTAAATCCTAAACGCTCAGCTAACCTAGAGCTGGGAATATTATCATCTCTAGTAATAACAATAATTTTATGAGCATCAAAATTTTCAAATAGGAGTCTAATGGCTGCCTTTGAAGCTTCAGTGGCTATGCCTTTTCCTTGGTGAGTTCTATCCAGAAACCATCCAAGCTCAAAAGAGGGTACTTCCCATTTATTAGGCTCGATCCAGATTTGTCCAATATATTTCCCAGATGATTTCATCCATATACCCATAACGAACCGAGATCTATTAATCCAGTCATTAGATAATTCTTTTATTCTGCTTTCAGCATCTTTTTCAGTTTTTACAATGATTGCTTCATCTATATGCTCTATCAGAAATTCACGGTTATTATTCGTTTCTAATAATCGAAATAAATCCTTTCCATCACCTTTCTCATATTTTCTTATTGTCAATCTGGTAGTTTCTAATTTCGAAGGTAATTCTAACATACTTTTATCCATTTTAGAATCTCTTATTATGTTAAAGGATTATATAAAGAAAGCGATATGACAAAACATAAATTTCTTTATGAATTTTAAGTGAACTAATGATTTATAGATAATTATATTCTTATCAAATATTAATTATAATATAATTTCAAATTTCTAAATTTATACCTATAGTTAGAAGTTTAAAAAAGGTTTTAATAATAATTCTGGTCTGAAATCATGAGTTTAATAATAAAACTAGCTTATTTGTTTAGTCCTTTGATTAAATTAATCAACTTGATTAAAAGGATCGCATCTTCTTACACTAGACATTTTGGGGCATTAAAACCATCTAATAATGTATTTAAACTAGGTTCATGGAATAATGATGCCCTTGTCCAAACGAAGTATGGTTTAGTATCTGGTTTTTTAGATAAAGGATCTTGGTGCTGGAAAGGAATTCCCTATGCTAATCCTCCAGAAGGGTCACTTCGTTGGAAGGCACCACTTGATCCTACTCCCTGGATCGGAATCCGCAAAACAAAAAAATTTGGGAGTTCTGCAGCACAAGTTATGCCGTTTCTTGGTCCAATTGGTTCAGAGGATTGTCTTTATCTTAATATTTGGCGTCCTAAAACTCCAGAGACAAAATTACCAGTCTATCTATATATCCATGGAGGAGGAAATTCAATTGGGTCATCTGCAGATGTTTCCTATTATGGAAATGCGATTGTTGAGAAATGTAACTTATTGTATATCTCAGTTAATTACCGTCTTGGAGCAATGGGATGGTTCATACATCCTGCAGTGACAAATAATGGTTCTCCTGAAGATAAAAGTGGGAATTTTGGGACTCTTGACCTGATAAAAGCCTTAGAATGGGTACAAGATAATATAGAAGCATTTGGAGGGGATTCTAAAAATGTTACAATTGCAGGGGAATC
>JBHLRA010000151.1:0-7540 GCA_048883045.1 Candidatus Thorarchaeota archaeon
CACCAAGATATTCTGTTAGTTCCTTTTTAGATTTAGATTTTTGCTCATACGCTACCTTAATGACATTTAAAAGATATTTAGGGAATATCAAATCAATATAAAAATCGGAAACAAGTGCGTAATATTCAGTACCCTTATCATCTTTATATACCTTAATCATTTGAGCGTCATATAATTTTTTAAGGACAGAATAGATATCTTCAACTCCTTTCTTTTTTAGTTTTTCAAGAAGACTTTTAGTACCGATTGTAGTCCTTAATAGACGGATTGTTTCATACACTTGTGGATCGATTAAAATATCTATAACTTTAAGATTATCCTCTTCAGAAGGATAGTAATTTTCGAAATATTCTCGAACTTCAGTTTTATACCTCTTAGTAAATTGTATTGGTAAGCCACGATTCACTGGATTTTCTAATATATCAATTGGAGGAATTCGAAGCATAAAGATATCTTTAACAAAAAGAATTAATTCAGATGGCGCTCCTTTGACTGAAATTAATTTAACCAAATCCCGTTTAACAAATTCAGTTATAATGGCTTCCAAATCAAAAAAAGCTTCTGTATATTTTTCCTTAAGCCAGACCATCAATTCAGATTTTGAAATCGCACCATAATCTCCTAAAATATTAAAGATCATTCTTTTAAGCTCATCTAAATAATAAAATGCTAGATTTTGCTCATTACTAAGGTTGGGATAAACAGATAGGCGTTGGAAAAGTATGGGAATCATTTCTAAATAGGAATCATCCTCAACATTTTGTAAAATAATTTGAGCAACATTGGCTATTGCTCCTTCATATGCATCGGGATCATCTTCTAAATTTAAAAGTAAAATGATATAATAGCCTGATTCTGGTCCTGTGTAATAAGATAAAATATTCATTAAACCAACTGTTAGTGTAATTATTCCTGTTTCTCCGGTATACTCATGAGTACTATATATTTGCATCAATGTTTTATTAGAAACATCAATATCTTCAGGGTATCTTACTAAAACCTCTGTTCCTATTCTTTCATCCCATTTCATCAATAGGAATCCTAGTGGTTTGATATTAGAAGCTCTTTCTGTTTTAGATATTTTTCCTATAATTTTGGGTAATTTTCTGCTCTTCTCAATTTCAATACCTAAAATATCCCCTATTGAAAGTCCAAGTTTAACCCATTTATCTCTTACTATCTCTCCAACAAAAGCCTCTTTTGATCGATATAGAAGAGACTCTGATATTACATTACCTCCCTTGATTGCTTTTTGCATCCCTCTCACTTTTTTAACAAATGTTGGAATAGTCGCATATTTATAAACTCTGTAACCAACAATTCCACCAATGGAAGCAAGAATAGAAAATATGATTAATAAGAAATAAAATGTTGGCATACCTGGGAAAATTTCTTCCATTTCAACAACAATAGTTATGCTGGATTGTACAGAGATATAATCCTCCTTAGTAATATTGATAATTCCTGTAAGAGTTTCTGGAGTAAAGAATGTATTTATATTATCGGTGTGGAGATTAAAATAGTAAGTTCCATTTTCAGACTCTCCAAATTCATAAACGATACCTTTTATTATTAATGAAACTGTTGCATTTATTAATGGAATATTTCCCTTGGTGGGATCAGTTAAATGTATCTCAATTGGGACTGCATTACCTTGAACGACGCTTATTTGATTATTTTTAAAGTTATCACCTATAGAAAAATCCATTTCTCTTTTAACAATCGATAAAAGGATCATTACATTCTTATAATCATAATTATCCTTCTCTAATGTTACAATTAGCAAATATTCTCCTATGGTTTTCATTTCTGTGTCAAAATCCAATATATATAAATCATCTGCAGTAGCAAATATTTCTCCTTGACCCTGTTCAACTACACTTCCATTACTTGAATATTTTTCCCATACATAAAATTGAGTTTGTAAACTAGTAATTCTAGAACCTATTAATGCGTCAGTATATAAAAATGTAAAATTTACAGCATCTTTAACATAAATTTCTTCAAGAGTTCTATAGAATTCTGGATCTCCATTAATCAATGTCAAGCGATTCATTACTTCCAAATCTAAATCCTTTATTACAGAAATATAATGATCTTTAGAGACTGTGAATCTTACAGTATATTCACCAGCATCTATTAAGGAAGTATTTATAGTTTGAATATAGTACCCTAAATCTGAATAATATTGAACTAGTCCACCAATATCGGGTCTTTCTCTTATAATAAAGGTGATTGTTCCTGTAGTCTCATAGTTTACAACTCTTACATAACTTATCATGAAAGAAAGTGTAAAATTAACGGGTACAGTCGTATCAATAATAGCTGTATATATTATATCTTTATTAAAATTGTTTAATAAAAAGATTCCCTCTCCTCGAGGAGTATCAGAAATAATGTATGTTTGACCCCCAATTGTAATAGTCATTCCTAATTCTGAAGGTAAGAAATAGGTGGTACCATTAGATATATCTTTAATCCATAGTATAGCGTCTTCATTATCCCAATCTTTATCAACAACATTAATGTGAAGAGATTCCCCGTTAATAATATCATTCTCCTGTTTAGACACATTATATGTTTCTAAATACTGATTCTTGTAAAATCCCTGAATGTATTCAACTGAAATATCGGTATCAAAAATTATATTGGTGTTATCTTCAATTTTGAATAAAAATTGATTATCGAATGGATAAATTATTCGATCATCTATTGTTAATCTCCCATTTCCATCAATATCCCCAGAATCTAAGGAGTACTCAAAACCCTCATTAGTAGATATATTTAAATTTGTTAGAGTAGAAAGATCCACTTTAGACCAATTAGAAGTATAATAACAATTATAGATATCAAAAGTTATACTTTGAATTGCCCATCCTTCTATTTCTGTAAAAATATTGATAGTATCTGTTATATTGAATTTTGAGAATTGAATAGATATTTTATCTCTTATGAAGTATGCTTCATAAACAATATCTATTTCTCCGACAAAGGTACCTTCTATTAAGAAATTAAAGGTATTATCACCCATTAAACTATTGTTATTCATTATGACTTCTAAATTGCTCCATCTTCCATTTGTGCCCCATTGTCCGGAGTAGTAATATTCACTATTACCAGAATTGAAGATATGTTTAACACCGTAATCATCAGTAATATTTAAACTAATATCTCCTTCAGGAACACCAAAAGTTATGTTATATATGTTAAACACTACTCGAGATAAATTCCAATCATTTCCAAGATCAGGAATTAATAACCTAAAGCTGGTATCTCTATTTTGAAAAATATCATCTTCCATGGTGAATCTTTCAGATATTTCACCATAAGGCTTAACTGACATATTTAAACTCTCTGACCAATATGTATTTTGAATTGAATCGTCATTTTGAGATTGATTCAATACTAAATCGTTTTGTAATATATTTAATGTAAATGGGATATCCTTTGGTATAGTAAATCCTGATTTATAAGCAGAAATGGTAATTAAATAATTTTTTTCACACTCTAATTCTTCTGTATTAATTGTAATGTAATATCTACCAATAGTGTCTATTTCTTCAAACATATTTCCTGAATCAATAAGGTTTTCTCCTTCTGATATTTGATATGACATTTCATCAGCATCGCTGGGACCAATAATTGATAACCCTCCTGCTTTTGTTATGTTAAATAGAGTTCTTAATTTTAATTCGGAACCCCAATCTAATACAATATTATTTGTGGGATTTAAGGATATTATTTGGGTTTGAAAATTTTCTAAGGAAATCTGAAGCCAAATTTCCAAAGTAACTTTAGCTGTTACACTAAAATTAACTTCAGTTACGATTTCCATTGTTATACCTGTTATATTAAATGATTTAATTTGTCCAAAAAACATTATTTGTAAGGAATAATTCCCATTTATCCCAGATGAGTCTAACCACCTTAATGTCGCTTTTCCATCTACATCTGTAGTCAAATTCACTATAATTTGTCCTGATGTGTTATTTACCCTTAAAATTAATTTTACACCACTAATAGATTCCAATGTATCAAGTGTCCGAACTATAAAATTAACAGTTGTTAAATTCACCGATAAAGGAATTGATGAATTTACTATTGTTATATCCCCTGATGCTAATTTTAATGTATCCATATAATAATTAGTATCTTGATAGTATACAGAATAATTATATTGATAAGGCGTAGTATTTAACCACCAAAACCTTGCATTCCCCATAGTATCAATTGGACAATTCTGAATATTATGAGTGGAATTTCCTACAATAATCCACCCAGAATCGATGGGATCTCCATCAATATCCTTTATTTCAAAAAAATTAGTGCTAACATTGCAAATTAAATTAACATTATTAATAGTGTCCTCTAATAGAATAGATTTTCTGGTTTTATTGATAATTTCAAAATGGTTCCCAATACTCGATGTCATAGATATAGTAAAATTATATCTTTGTTCAGGTAAACTACTAAACATTGCACTGCCATTGCTGTTTGCAATTTCACTCCTAATTAATTGATTGTTTTTATAAGCAGAAATATTTACATTTGGTATGAAGTTGCCATATAAATCAATAGCATTAATTTGTACATTATATCCCGAGAATTCCATTCCAATGGTGTAAAATGAGTCAGGATCATATTGGTTAGAATACTCTGTTGCTATCCAATCACTAGAGAGTGCATCTTTAATAATTCTCACCTCATCTAACTTACCATCAATTGAATACCAATTCCAAGAGAACTTTAAGTCATAATCATTAACTAAACTCCCTAAAGCGCTGATATCAGTTCCAGATCCTACTTCCATTCCATTTTTGTAGATTTTTAGTCTATTTTGGGATCTATCGACAACTCCAGTAATGTATAACCATGTATCATAGATTATAGCTACCTGCGAAGATTTTAAGTGTATGGTTCCATCAGAAACTTGCATATCTAAATTAGTACCTATCTGAGTAGTTTCAAATTCATATCCCGGTTTTGAAACCATATTTCCCCCTTTATATAGAGGAAGTTGATAATCTCCAGTACTTTGGTTAAAATTTATCCAGTAGCTAACTGTGAAACTCTCTGTACCAAAATCTAAATGATCATCTGAGGGATTTCCAATAAGAATTTGATCATCCTCACCATCAAATTCATATGATCCATATATTTGACCAGCAATTCCTTGATTAACCCCTCCTGAAAGGGTTCCTTGAGTCTCATAAGAGGTTGAATCGAGAGCGTTATTACTAGATTCTGAAAGATGCCACAAACCCATATATCTAGAATCCCATACATCAGTTCGATTTTGGAGTGAACCTAGAGTAGAATTTCCATAATACATATATATAATTGTGTCAGAAGAAGTAGATAAATATGGAATTCGAACCCACACTACTAATTGAGCATAGGTATAATCATAATTTTGATTAAATATTTCTATTTCAAAATCTAACCAATCAGTTTCATTTGCAAAGGCAATATCTTCCCCAGTTGATAAAACATCATCATGCAGATCTGAATCGAGGGTTGAAATTAACACTGGGAAATTTTTATGATTACCTGTTCCATATACTTTTGTATGATCTATGGTTATGAGTTTGAAATATTTATAATCTTTAAATGTAGGAACATAAACAAGTTTAGCGCTACTTACAGAGTAAAAACTATTAGGATCAATTTGATTATTGTATTCTGTTTCAATCCAATCTGCTGATCGTTGAATTTTAAGAACGCGAACCTCATCTAATGTCCCATTAACATAATCAGAATGCAAACTATCTTCATGTGATATTGCTCCAATAGCATAACCTGCGGTATTTGAGCCAATAGTATAAGAAAATGATGATCCCAGTGGTTGACCATTTAAATATCCTTGAGCATAAGTACCAGTTGAAGACATAACCATATAATACCAAAGGTCTGTTTCGGGAAAATAAGTTGTTACATGTCTAGATCCAGTCCCCATTGTATAGATTATATATTCATTCATTGTACCCATATACAACTTAGCATCGCTTTTATATGTACCTGATACCGCAAATACATTTGTTTCACCAGTATACTGAGGAATAGAATTAAATTTAATCCAAAAAGACATTCCCCTACAACTTGGAATAGGATTATAATCTATTTTTATATAATCTCCAATGCCATTGAATTCATAAGCACTATTTATTATACCCGAACTTGTTGAACTAGAACCGATAGCAGTTCCATCATAATTAGTAATTGTAGAATCCTCTAGATTGTGTAAATGATGCACAAATTCATATTCTGTGGTATCCCAAACACCTGCTGGATTCTCCTGTGGGCCTATTTTGGAATTCCCATAATACATACGAATAACTGTATCAGTAGAAGTGTATAAAGACGGTATTCGAACCCAAGCTACAAGGTGGGCATGTGTAGAACTATAAATTTGGTTAAATTCTTCTATTTCATGATCCAACCAGCCAGTTCCATTAGAAAAAGCAATATCATCTCCATCTGGTTGGACATAATCATGTAATTCTGAATCATAAATGGAAATTAAGACAGGAAAATTAATATGACTACCTGATCCAGCAATCTTAGTATGATCAATAGTAATCTCTTTATAATATTTAAAATCAGTGAAAGAAGGAATTTTAACTCGGCTTGAGCTACCAATAGAATAAAAAGAATTAGGATCATATTGGTTGGTATATTCTGTTTTGATCCAATCTGCAGACATATTAGTATTAAAAACCCTAACCTCATCAATAGTACCATCAAAGTCATAGTTATCTCCAATATCCTCAAGACCAAGACAGAAATCATAGAAATCATGACCCGTATTAGCAATTTGATTAGTACCCGTTGAATTATAGGGATATTCTATACTATCAATATATATATGTTGATTTATGTTATTAAGAGTTCCATCAAAACTACAAACCAAATGATACCATTCATCAAAATTCCAAGTGAAATTATTAATTCTCGCTATATCCCTATCTGTAGAGTTATAGATTTCAAAAATGAAAGAATTATCATTTGCAATATTGATTGAAGGTCCAGAAAAGACATATTCCCCACTACTACTTGAAAGACAATGTCCTTGAGAGAAAAGAGTATGCCATGTCTCAGGAAAACTGTTGATTTTTACCCACATTTCAATAGTAAAAGGTCCCTTAAGGATAAGGGTAGTAGATTGTGGAAATAAAACTTTATCATCAGTCCCACTAAATCCATCAGCGCCATCAATCTTGCCAATAGCAGATTGATCTACTGGACCACTTATTGTACCATCATTATTATTACTTGTTGAATCAAAATGACTCCCAGAAGTCTCTTCTAAATGTTGAACCATAATATAGTTATTATTCCAGACACCTTCAGAATTTTCATGGTTTTCCATAGTAGAATTACTAAAATACATATAGAACGTTGTATCAGTAGAAGTGGATAAAGATGGAATTCGCACCCACGCTATTAGTTGAGCATGAGTAGCATTATAAAGTTGATTAAACACTTCTATTTCATGATCTAGCCAGATTGATCCATTGAAAAAGGCAATGTCATCCCCATC
>JBHLRA010000152.1:0-7520 GCA_048883045.1 Candidatus Thorarchaeota archaeon
GGCCAGAAGAAACTAAAACTAAAAGAACCAGAAAAAACTCAAACTAAGACTTCACCATATAAAACAACTACGACAGAAGAGCCAGAAAAAGTGAAAAAGTGTAAACGTTGTAATTCACCACTAAAACCAGATTCCAAATTTTGTCCCAATTGCGGAGGTAAGGTTGAAGGACGGCAAATCGGTGCACCTACGATTACTACTCCATCTGATGCTAAAACTTGTTCATTATGTGGAAGTAAACTTACTGGGACAGAAAAATTCTGTAAATGGTGTGGTACGAAAGTCGAACAATAACAATAAATTATAATTTTTTTTCTTTTTTAATTTAAATTTAGACATTTTCTAAAAGTTTTACACCACATTTCTCGCAATACTCTTGTTCGCTACTTCGTATTTTTTCTCCACAATTTTTACAATAGAGTAATTTTTTAATTAATTTCTTTTTAGTTTTTATAAACTCTTGTTCTTTTCTTGCTTCTACGTATTGTGCATAATCTTCTTTAGGTTTAATATCCCCTTCAAGAGAATTAATAGTATCTTTTAGCCATATCATAAAAATATATTTTTCAGTATCTTCAATCGTCTTAAAAGATTTAAAGTCAGATGTCTTCTTGTTAGGAGCATCTATAAATCTCTGAGTACCAATTTCAAGAAATGTATTATAAAACAATATACCATCATAGATCAAAGACTTTATTTCTTTATTCTTTTCTACTTCATAAGCTAAATCAAACCCTGTTGCGCCACGATTAATCAATCTAACCAATTTCTTCAAGAAATCTAAATGCTCACTTAAACTTTTTTTTTCATTTTTATTATTCTCCATAGGCTTAGATATTTTTAGAGTTTCCTCTTCCAACAGAGTTGTTTTAAACTTTGTTTTGTATAATCTTTCTATTCTAATTCTATTGTGTAGTCTTTCGCGTTGAAATTCCATATGCTTCAATTATGGATTAATTAAGGTGAAAGATCCTAATAGGTAATTAAGATACGAAGATATAAATATATTTATAATTATACCTGAAAGATTAATAAAACAAAATAGTATAGATAATAATTTTCATACAAAAATAGTTAACTAGCCTCTTGAGGAGAATTTTCAGCGATATGATTTTTAAAAGATTTGTAAGCATCTTTTACCTCATTAAGTTCAGCAGTCACTACAGTATGACCTAAATGTACTTTCTCAAATTTCTTTATCTCTACTTGATTAATGGGACTACCTGCATGAATTACAATATATTCTTTACAACGAATACAAGCACGACAACGAAGACTCATAGTATTAAACCCGAATCTAGTGGTTATTTTTGATATAAAATTTGATCTGTATGCAATTCTCCAAGATCTGTAAAATATGAAAATATTTCAAGATTACGATTTTAAATAAAAAATGTTACAAAATGACGAACAAATATTATTTTGTACTTTTTAGAAGATTAGCATAGTAAAATCAATTTCTTCTTTCCTAGTTTTTTCAATTTGAACGAAGATATACTTATTATAAATATATCAGATTTCCATTAAACCTGGAATTGTAGAATCAAATTTTTTTTTCAATTTTGACACATCAAGCTTAATTTCTCCATAGTCTAACCCTCTAATACTAATTTCTGGTTTTGAAATAATCTCCCCGATTTTTTTAATATTTACTCTGTGTTTCCTTGCAATCTCTAGGATTTTCTCAACATCTTTGGGTTGAACTTCAATAATAAACCTTCCATAGGATTCACTAAATAATAACTCATCATCTCTTAAAGTTTTGTCAAAACAGTTTGTAAGGTCTAATTCTGCTCCCACCTTATTCTTAAAACACATTTCAGCTATAGTTATAACAAATCCACCTTTATTAACATCGTGGTTAGCTTTGACTATTCCATATTGATAAAGTTCGAATAAAAAATTCCATCTTGCGTTAATCTTTTGTTCCTCAACTTTAGGAGGATTTCCTCCTTCAATATCATATATCACTGAATGATATTCTGAACCACCTAATTCTGCTTTTGTTTCACCTATTATAAAAATATAATTCCCAACTTTCTTAAATGGAAGTGTTATTATATTCTTTTCGCCATGAATGAGTCCCACAACCATTATCATTGGTGTAGCTTTGATAGCAGTTTTCTTTACTTCATCCTCATTGTAAAAAGACACATTTCCTCCAACTATAGGAAGTCTTAAAGTTCTACAAAAATCATTCATCCCATCAACAGCTTTAGAGAAGTACCAAAATGATTCAGGTATCTCTGGATTGCCAAAATTGCAACAGTTAACCATCGCCATTGGTTTTGCTCCATTAGCAATTATATTCCCACATTCTTCAACTAATCCTCCTTTAACACCTTCATAAGGATCCAAAAAGCAATGTTTCGAATTCACACCAACACTAGCTGCAATAAATTTATCAGTTCCAATGATTCTAAGCACTCCTGAATCTCCTTCTCCACATTTAACGACAGATCTAACACCAACTTCATGATCATACTGTCGGTAAACCCATTCTTTACTGCAAATATTTTCTGAAGCTAATAATCTATAGATTATTTCCTCAAGTTTTAAAGATAAATCTGGTCTTTTTTGATTTAGTAACTCATCTAAATATGAGGGTCGTTTTTCTTGTCGTTTAAATGTAGGCGATTCAGAAAGAGCTTTAGCGGGTATATTCACAACAAGATTATCACCATCAAATACTTTAAGAACTTTAGAATCATCAGTTCTCCCAATAACGGCAAACGCCATTTCATATTTTCTAAAGATCTCAAGAACTGTTTCCAATCCCTTCGGTTTTACTATGAATGCCATCCTTTCCTGCGATTCTGAAAGCATAATTTCATAAGAGTTCATTCCTGGTTCTCTTGTAAATACTTTTCTTAAATCTATATTTCCTCCCGTGTTCCCATCTCCTGTTAATTCACTTGTTGCACACGTTAGACCTCCTCCGCCAAGATCTTTAAGACCTCTAACAAAACCTGTCTTCACAGCTTCTAGAGTGGCTTCTATAATCAATTTTTTAGTAAAAGGATCCCCAATTTGGACAGCGGGTCTATCTGCTTCTGACATCTCTGTTAATGTTCGAGATGCAAAGGTTACTCCATGAATTCCATCTCTACCAGTAGATCCCCCCATTAGAATTACATAATCACCAGAATTGTATGCCCTACTAGGAGCATGCTTAAAATCTTCAATTGTACCCAATCCTATACAGGCAACGTTTACTAAACAATTACTTTCAAAGCTATCATCAAATTCAACCTCACCACCTATAGTAGGGATTCCAGTACAATTACCGTAATCAGCAATACCTTTCACTACATATTTAAATAACCACTGTGAATGTGGATTATTTTTCAATTTTCCAAATCTTAAAGGATCTAATAATGCAATTGGTCTTACTCCCATGCAAAGAATATCTCTTATAATACCACCAATCCCCGTTGCAGCTCCATGATAGGGTTCAATTGCAGATGGATGATTATGAGATTCTATTCGAAATGCTAAGGCGTATCCATCTCCAATATCAATAACTCCTGCATCTTGTCCAGGTCCAGCCAATACATAATCATAATTTGCCTCAGCATCCTCAAATATCTTCAATTTTGGACGTGAGGATTTATATGAGCAATGTTCGCTCCACATAACATCAAACATGCCTAATTCAGTTATATTCGGTTCTCTCTCTAATAAGTCCTTAACTTTCTCGAACTCTTCCCCGGTCATCTCTACTTCTGCATTTTCCCCATTAAGCTTAATCCTTGTCATTAAGAAACCCTCATTTTAATAAATTCAATCATAGAATTAAAGAATAATTTCCCGTGTTCGGTCCCCTTAGGACTTAAAATTCTCTCAGAAGCACGTTCTGGATGGGGCATTAATCCAATGCAATTTTGTTCTAAATTGCAAACTCCTGCAATATTTCCTAATGATCCATTAGGATTTGCATCATCTGTCAATTCACCTTGTTCTGTTGAATATCGAAAAACAATTTGATTATTATCTTCTAATTCCTTTATATTATCAGTAAAATACCGACCTTCAGCATGGGCGATCGGTAAAGCAAGAACATCACCAACATTCATTTTATTTGAAAAAGCAGTATTATTATTTTCTACCTTAAGATTTACCCATTTACAAATAAATTTGAGTGATTCATTATGTAAAAATGCACCTGGAATGAATTGGGCTTCAGCTAAGATTTGACATCCGTTACAGATACCTATTACAGGTCTCCCGTCTTTAAGCATTATTTTTGCTTCATCTATTGCTGGACTATGAGCGGCAATAATTCCTCCTCTCAAATAATCTCCAAACGAAAATCCTCCGGGTAATATTACACCATCGTACTTGGATTCTTTAAAATAATTATGCCATACCAAATCTACATCAATATGCATTACATTCTTTATTACATGAATTGTGTCCAAATCGCAATTGGCTCCCGGAAATTGGATTACAGCTATTTTAATACTCATTATTTCTTAAGACTCTTTTTGTAGTTTTAAAATCTTGAAATTTTGAGTTACCGGGTTAAAAATTCTCAACTTGTTTAATAAATCTTCAACAATGTTTTTAGCGCGCTCTTCATTTTCACTATTAACATTAAACCTCAAATATTGACCACTTCGAACATTTGAAACCATATTGTACCCTTTTTTGGCAAGTAGATCTCTTTTTATAGTTTCACCCGTAGGATCACGCGCTTTTTCTTTATTCGTAATAATTACTTCTACAATAAATTCTTGAAGAGCCATATGCGTAAAAAGAAGTTGTATATATTTTTATTAATTCTTATTAACTTAAAAATAATGCGCAACGACAAAAACGACAAGAACTAGTTTATCCTCAACAAAATTTAAGTTAAAATAAGAATCCAAAACCTAGATTTCTTTAAGAAATTATAGATACCCTAAACTAATGATTACTGCAAGAATAAGAGCTAATAGCCCAAATAATAAAGCAAATCGGCTTCGTTTAGGAATAACTGTTCCTTTTTGTTCTTCATTTTTTTCAAGCTTATAACTTTTTATATCTAAGATTATGAAAACAAAACTCAAGATGAACATAGTAAAATCAATAAATAATAAAATTAAATTCAGCATAATACGAAAATTTACTGTGAATGGTATTTAAATTTTTCTTAAATTCTATAAATAATTGGCGAACTTTAAACTTTCATAAATCCTACTTCGAACATCAGAAATCTCTGCTTTAAATTCTAATCCAGTAATTTTTTCATAACTCCGCATATATCTTCTTGCTAGTTCTATTTTAATATCTTCTGAAATTGGAGGAATTTCTTCATCTGGTTTAATATTTGGAAAAATATCAGGATATGTATCCATTAGCCAGCTTCTAAAAATTTCTTTATCCAAAATATCGGGGGAATCTCCTTTTTCAAATTTTTCTTCATATGTTTCAAGTATCCAAAATCGGGATGAATCCTGAGTGTGAATTTCATCAATAACCATTAACTCTCCATCTTTTAATCCGAATTCGTATTTGGTGTCAACTAATATAAGCCCATTATTTTCACAAAACTTTTCTCCAAATTTAAATAATTTTTTTGCAGAATCTTCCATTTTTTCATAAATTTCTTTCTCAACCAATTCTAGTTTCAAGATCTCTTCTTTTGAAAGATAAATATCATGACCAGATTCTGCTTTTGTAGAAGGCGTAATAATTATTTCATCAAACTTTTGATTTTTTCGCATTCCTTTAGGAGGCATTATACCTGAAGTAGGTTTTCTTTTATTATAATCCCGCCACATACTTCCCGTTAAATAAGCTCTTACAATTACTTCTACTGGCACGGTATTGCATTGATGAACGACAGCAACATTTGGATCAGGAATATCAATAATATGATTCCTCACAATATCTTTAGTTTTTTCAAACCAGAATGATGAGACTTGGTTTAACATTTGACCTTTAAACGGAATTGTAGTTATTACTCTATCAAAAGCACTTAGACGGTCTGTTGCAATAATTATCCTTTTGTCTTGTCCTATATAATTGTCTCTAACTTTACCTCGATATAATTTTCCCAAATTAGAAAAATTAGTTTCTTTTAAGGTATATTTTAGTTGTTCCTTAATTATCTCATCAATATTATTAGCAACCATGTTAAAAATAATAGAATTTCTATAAAAATACTAATTATTAATTTAAAAATAAAATTCTCTTCAATCTACATTCACAGGATTTTTACACTTATTACACCGTTTTGCTCCTCGGAACAATGGATTACCACATTCAGGGCAATGGTATCTTTTTTCCTCTGCTTCAACCCATTTTTCGGTCCCTAGCTCTTTCCACTGAGGTATCGCTCTTAGAATTACCTTTTTACCAACAGGAACTGGAAATTTGTCAATGAATTTACAAGGGAAATCATTACATTGATAACAACTTTCAAATCCTTTACTTTTAACACAATCTCTAATTGGACACATCTTACAATATCCAAAAATATCATCTTGATTTTCTGAGAGACACCCCTTACATTTAATATCTTCAATAGTTTTCGAAAATGGTTTATAAACATCAACAAGTATTTCCTTAAACTTTGCATTATTATCTTTATCAGCGATATGAATCGCACAAACTCCACAATATAACCCACATGGCGCTAAAAGCGCTTTATTAATTTCTGTCATATTCTATTCATTCTTTTTTATTTTTTATAATATTTTCCATTATTAAATTCATTACTTGAATATTTTTTTTTATTTTTTTCCATTTTCCTTACAAAAATTTCGCTTAAGTCCAAATCTAATGTATTTACCAGACTAATTAGATATATAAAAACATCAGCAATCTCCTCAGATATACTTGTAAGCAGTTGAGTATTTTTCCAAATATCTTCCACAGTATAATCCTTGAACAATAATAATTGAGATAATTCACCAGCTTCGCAATTTATTGCTTGTACTAAGTTTTTGGGAGTATGATAAATTTTCCAATTACGATTTTCTACAAATCTATTTACTTCTTCTCTGAAGAATGAAATAGTAGTTTCAAAATCATTAGTTTTACTATTATTCATAATTATTCATTTTAAAGCTATTGAGAAAAAACTATTTAAGTTTCCTTATAAACTCACAGATTAATTCATTAACTACTTCTTTCCTCTGTGCTGGAGCAAAATGACCAGCCATATCAATTATATTTAATGTAGAATTCGGTATCATTCTATGTAGTTCTTCTGACATTTGTTCTGGAGCAAAATTATCAAGTCTTCCACCAATTATCAACGTAGGACAATTGATACCTGATGGGTCATATTCTTTAATCTCATGTATCATTCGGAAGATTTGATCTTCAATTTGCATATATAATTCATCTTTGGTCAAACTTGAGCCAGATAACGAATCTGATAAAGCAGTAATTATATAAGGAATTGTTTTATCTAATATTTTTTCTACAGAGTTGGCTAATACTTCTAAAAAATTCATCCTGATAAAATAAGGGAGTAAATTATAAAAGATATTTCTTACAACGTTATCAATCATAATATATCCAGAATT
>JBHLRA010000153.1:0-7351 GCA_048883045.1 Candidatus Thorarchaeota archaeon
GTAATGTTTGTATCGAAAGAAGTGTATAGAAAAGGAATACGAACCCACACGATCAATTGGGCATTTGTAGCACTATATGTTTGATTGAAAAGTTCTATTTGATGATCTAACCATTTACCATCCATGGCAAAAGCAATATCATTTCCATTACTTTGTACATCATAACGGAGATCTGTATCTATAATTGATATTAAAAGGGGAAAATTAGGATGACTACCTGTACCTGCAACTTTATTATGATTAATAGTTACTATTTTATAATTGTCAAAATAAATAGTATTTGGAGGTTCTTCTGATACTAGTTGCTCACTTTCAATAGAATAAAATGAACTTGGATCATATTGATTATTATATTCTGTTAGAATCCAGTCAGATGATTTTGGCACGTTAAGTATACGAATTTCATCAAATAAACCTTTAAAATGGATAGAGGTAGACCAATCTTCACTTAATTTAAGCGTTCTAGTACTATCGATATTACCACTAGTAATAGACGAATCTGTTGCATTAAGGTGGCCATTTCTATAAATGTATGCATTGCCACTAGACCTATCTAATACACCTACGTAATGTATCCATGTGTTATCGACTATTGAGTATGATTTATGTATATTAAATACGCTTGCAGTACCATCGCCACCAGAAAATCTAACTCCATCGGTTTCTTTGAATCGAAACAACCATCCGTTCTGATCATCGACATCTCCATTACCTTTAAAAATACCTCCATACTGACCTTCAGCCATTGTTCCATCTCTATATATCCAAGTTTCTACAGTAAAACTCCCTGTCCCGAAATCTAAATGCCCATCGACAGGATCTCCCATATCTACTTTACTATCTACTCCATCAAAATAATAAGTCCCATCTATTTGACCAGTGCTCCCTTGTGTAACCCCTCCTGAAATAGTCCCATGAGTGGCATAGGACGTTGAATCTTGAGCTACACCACTTGATTCTGAGAGATGCCATACTCCTACATAATTAGTATTCCATACACCAGTTGGATTTTCTCGTGAACTCATCGTGGAGTTACCATAATACATCGTAATAGTTGTATTCGTTGTAGTTGATAAATAGGGAACTCGAACCCACGCGACAAGTTGAGCGTGAGTAGCACTATAAGATTGATTGAACCGCTCTATCTCATGATTTAACCAAGCCCCATCCATAGAAAAAGCAATGTCATCACCATCTGGTTGAGCATGATATCGTAAATTTTCATCAATTAGAGAAATTAAGACTGGAAAATTAGGGTGATTACCTGTGCCTGCAACTTTATTATGATCAATTGTAATAATTTTATAAAATGTAAAATAATTAGCATTTGGAGGTACTTCTGATACTAGTTGCTCACTTTCAATAGAATAAAATGAACTAGGATCATTTTGATTTTGATATTCGGTGTATATCCATCCAGATGACCTAGGTATACTTGAAATCCGAACCTCATCAATTAAGCCATCCCAAACTTCTCCCGTCCAACCTCTATTAAAACCAATATAAAAAGGATTTGCATTAGTACCTAAAGTTCCTATACCAAAATTGTGTTGTGCCATATATGCTCCATTTACATAAATTCGCCCTATTGAAGTTGAACTTTGATAAGTAAAGACAAAATGCTGCCAAGTTCCAGTAGAAAAATATACGGAAGACTGCCATTCATCATATGAATCTGAAGGGTTTGCAAGTCCAATATCGAAAGTCCCCCAATCATTGACTGCAACATAAAGGTCTATATAAGACATGCTCCCACTGCCCCACGACCCAGCCATTTTACTTACTATGGTCATCCATTTGTTATCAACATTTGGATTTATCCATGCTTCCACAGTAAGCTGATCTGAGATATCCAAACTATTATCATCAGCAACTTCAATCCTCTGACCTGAAGAATCAGTAAATCCAATAGAATTATAAATCTGACCATTTTGACCAAGCTGAGGGGAATTAATATCTGTTCCATCATTTGAATATGTTGTTGAATCAATTATAGCATCAGTACCACCAGTTTGTTCATTTAAATGCCAAACACCTCTATAATAATTATCCCATACTCCTGATGGATTTTGTTGAGAACTCATAGTTGAATTGCCATAATACATTCTAATAATAGTATCAATAGTGCCAGATAAAGCAGGAATTCGAACCCAAGCGACTAATTTAGCATGAGTTAAATTGAAATCTTGATCAAATAATTCAATTTCATGATCTAACCAAGTATCTCCATAAGCAAATGCAATATCATTTCCATTAGATTGAACATCCGAATGTAAATCTGGATCTTTAATTGAAATTAGAACTGGAAAATTATTATAAGTACCTGTTCCTGCAACTTTATTATGATTAATAGTTATTATTTTATAGAAAGAGTAATAGTGAGCATTAGGAGGTGCACTTAATTTTGGGGTCAGATTTGGTTCATTGGAAATTAAATCTTCCTTATTTTCATGTACATTATTACTATAAAGATTAATTAAGGATGTATTAAAAATCAAAGGGATAATGATGAAAATCAATAAGAGAGCCAGAGATTTTATTTTTTTTTGGAATATTTTTGTTTTGAGTTTCATTTTCATCTTTGTTGTTGTTTTATTTATTTAAAAAGAAATTTAAATTTAAAATAAAGAAGAAATTTAATATATTTATATTTAGAGCTTGTTTATATTTTTAGAACAAGAAAAGAATATATAATTTTTTTCTAATTTAATCAATTAAATTCAATATTTTTATTTAATTATTAAAGGAATTAAAAGAAATTAATATGAATATTTATTTACATAGAAACCAAATCTTTTGAAAAATGAATTAAGGGAATCTAACTTATATATGATAATATTACAATAAACTATTAATTAAAGTAATTAATATTTTGGTATTAACAAATAAATAAGTATTATGTTATTAAATTATTGAAGATAGTAAGTTTATTCATTGTCTTAAGTTTAAAAAGTTAAAATATTTTGGTGGTTCAATATTTTAAGGCTAATACAGATTTATCGAGAAGGTATACTTATATATAATAAGAGTTTTGGCAGAATTCCAGAAAAAGATGTTTTCGAAAGGTTGACAAAAGAATTTTTTTCAAAAGAAGTTGAAGAAGTTCATTATCAAGAATATTTGAATTATAGAATTTCCTATATTATTGAAAAAGATTTCAATTTGCTTTTCTTGTTTATTAATAGCATTAATGATGATTATATTTTAATAAAAAGAGAAATTTCTATCTGTAAAGACGATTTTTTAACTCTTTTTAAAGAGGATTTGGAAGAGCGTATTGATTCTGAGAGATTAAAAGCATTTGATCCAGCAATATATAATATTCAGAAAAAATTCCCACCTATTATATCTTTAGTAGGAGATAAAGGTATTGGAAAAACAACAATTACTAATTTAGTAAGAACAAACACCATTCCTGTCCTACATGACTCGAAAATTAGTGGAGAAATTGCTACATTAAAACTAGGGAAAATGCATATTCTCATCCGAGACTTTACTGGAGAAGAAGAGATTGGGTTTTTATGGAACAATTTTATCAATGGTAGTGATGCTGTTTTTGTTGTAGTTGATTCGAAGTTAGAAACTATAGAAAAAAGTAAATTTTTCCTGAATAAGATCGAAGAGCAGACCCCTTTTGCATATCCAGCTGTACTATGCAACAAACAGGATATACTAAATATATTGAACCTATATCAAATTGAGGAGATCCTTGGTTTGAAAACCTATGCAGTAATTGCTACAAATTCCGAATATAAAGAAAAATTAATTCATATTATTCTTGAAACATTAGAAATGTACGATGAAACTTTATCAGTATTAAATTTAATCAATGAAAGAGAACTTTTGATAAAAGAATTCGAAGAAGAATTAATTAAGGCAAATTTTGAAAAAGCAAATTCTCTTTATGAAAAAATTTTAGATGTTTGTTCAATATTAGGAGATAATCCTGTTGAAATGGAATTTCATAAAAAATACCTAAAGGTGAAGAAAAAATTAAAAAAATCGAAAGATTTCCAAGAAATACTAACGTCTACTGCTTTTGTATCTAAAGAACTACCTAGTAGAAAAATTTCTTCATTAGAGAGTGTTTTAAAAAATTTATTATTAAATTATATGGAAAATGTTAAAGGCATAAAATCTGTAATAATAAGCGATCGAGATGGGCTTATTATAACTTCAGAGAGCAGTAAAGAAACTGAAGATGAATCGTTATTAGGAGCAATAGCAGTTTTAGTTGATACCTATATTGATAGGATTAAAAAGGAATTTGGGCGTGAAAGTAGTTTTTTTAACATTACAACTATTCAAGATAAAAAATTTGCATATTGTTCAAAAGGTCCAAATTCAATATTATTAACGATTTCTGATTTATCTCCTTCAGATACAGAATTAAGAATCTATTCTGAACATGTGGCTTCAAAGATAGAATTATTATTAGAAGGAAATGAAAATGTGTCAATTCAGATTCCAGAGATAGTAAAAGCTTTATCTAAAACTAAAGAAGGTAAGATTCCGAAAGGGAGTTTTTCTTTTAAAATAATCATTACTGGTGATTACTCTGTGGGTAAAACATCATTAATTCAAAGATATGTAGTAAATCTTTTCCGGGAAATTTATCATTCTACAGTGGGAATTGAAATTCACCAGAAGGATTTAGAATTAAGTGAAAACTCGAAAATTAGACTTATTATCTGGGATATTGGCGGACAATTACCTAAGATAGCCCCTTATAGAAAAAAGTTTTATGAAGGAGCGAAATTTGCTTTTATCGTAATAGATAGAACACGTTTAGAGAGTTTAAAGAGTGTAGAAAAATGGTATAACGAAATTCATAGTCTTACTACACTGGATACTCAAGTTGTTTTAATTGGAAATAAATCTGATTTAGTTGACGACTTGGTAATTACCGAATTAGATATAAAAAATGTAGCTGATAAATATAAGTTTCATTATATAATTACATCTGCTTTAACTGGTGAAAATGTAAATGATGCTTTTTTATATGTTGCGTATAAATTTTTAGAATCAGTTTAAAATATTTTTTATTTATTTAAGATAATTTTTAAGAGTTTCATTTCCTAGAAGTCATTTTATTAATGATTTTATCTTTTTTTTCCAATTCCTTTTCTAAAAAAATAATTCTGTTTTGAAGTTCACTCAACTCAATATCATACCTTATTTTTTCTTTATGAGATCCTTTATATTTATTCAATTCATATTTTAGACTGTCAATCTGTTTCTTTTTTTTCTCAAGCTCCTTTTGTAATCCACTTTTTAGTTCATTTCTTATTTTTTTATTGATTTTACCTTTCATTATCAAATTAGCATTCCTTATTTCTTGATTTAATTCTCTATTACTTAAATTTAAATTTTTAATTTGCTCTTCTTTCTTCTCCAATTCTTTTTTTAAATTTCTCATTATAATTTCTTGCTTAAAAAGCTTTTTTCTTAAATCCTTAATTTCAGTCTCAAGATTCAATATATAATTTACGGAATTTTGTTCTTGTCTTATTATCTCTATAGATTTTACTGGGACTCCACCCATCTTTTTCAATTCTTCTAATTCTCTTTGGATAATTATTTTTTCTTGTCTTAAAAATCCCATACGATTTTTCAAATCTCTTATTTCCGTCTCTTTCTCTTTCAATTCAAATTTAAATTTAGATTCAATTATTTTCTCAATGTTTTCTTCAGAGTGGGTTTTTGAAATGAGTTCATTGAGTTTAATAAGTTCCTCTTCATAATCCTGGATCTTATCAAGATACAGAATAATTTCTTGATCCTTTTTATCTAATTCCAAATTTAATCTTTCTTGTTGAATTTTTAAACGATTTAAATCGTTATCATCATTATTCATAATTAATCTAACTTAAAGATAGAAAATCCGTTATATGTTGAATAATCTAATAAAAAATATTTTTTTATTTATTAATCTAAGATAAACTTATTCATTTAAATATTTTAAATAAGTAGTTAGAATTGAATTTTTGATAGATGCTATAAAAAATTAATTATATAAAATTATGAATTAATAGTCCTCTGTCTTATTAAAAACAAATTTATCATGATTAAGTGTAAAATTATTACTATTTTCACTGTAATTTTTTATTGAATATAATAATAAATCAATCTCTTGTCTTGTAATAACAGGAAATTTATAATAAGTTGAAAAATATTTAATAAGTTTATTTTTCTTCATATAAGTCTTAATAAATTCAATATGTTGATTTAATCTATTGCTATTAATCTCAATATTTAATTGTTTGAGTTTTCCAAGATTCCTTTTAAATAATTCCATGAAGCCAGAATTGATTTCATAACCTATTGAATTTCTTGAGGAAAGCATTGCAGCTAATGAGGTCGTTCCTGTACCCCAAAATGGATCTAAAACAGTATCTTCATAAATTGAAAACATATTAATCAAACGATAAGGTATTTCTAAAGGAAATGCTGCTGTTCGATCTCTCAAATTTTTTTGATTCTTATTTTGTCCGTATATATCCTGTGAGATCCCCCTTATATCTTCCCAAATATCTGAAAACCATTTATTTCTTTCTTCCCAAAAAAAAGCACTATTGTATCTATTTTTTAATTTAGGAGATATTTTCCTTTTTACATTTCCCTTCTTAAAAATTAAGATATATTCGTGCTCTAATGTAACATATGCATTGGGAGGTAGCATTCCAGATCCTAAGAATTTATTTGGAATGTTTGTTGGTTTCCTCCATAAAATACATGGTAATTCCATGAAGTCATTATTTTGGAAGAAGTTGGTTATTTTGACATGATTTGGAAATAACTGAAAATTATTTCCTAATTTTCTTGTAGCATCTCCAATATTTATACAGGCAATTCCTCCTAATTTTAAGACTCTTGTCATTTCATTCCATACTTTATCAAGCTCCTTATGCATTAATGCAAATGCTTTTTTCCCATTTTCTTTTTCGAGTGCATTTTTTATCTCATTGTTTAGATTAAAAAAGAGAGAATCCCACATCTCAATCATAGGATAAGGAGGGGAAGTTATCACTAATTCTACAGAATTAGATTCCAGTTCACTCATATCTGATGAATTTTTGAAAAAAACTCTATGAGTACTATTCATTTTTAACAATCAATTATTAAAAATTCAAATTATTTACAAGAATATTAAATTAAAAATTTATATAAATTATTATCAAAGAATAGATAAAGATACGCCGTAACGTCCAGATAATCAATAAATCTTATTGATTATTTAGATGTCTTTAATATTAGGATTTTAAATCTTTCTAATTTAATAATTGATTAAAATATCCAATAATTCTCAGTTTATTATCAAATCGATTAAAATCTGTTATAATTCCTTTTA
>JBHLRA010000154.1:0-7338 GCA_048883045.1 Candidatus Thorarchaeota archaeon
GCGCTAAAAGCCGATTATGTTTTAGTGTATTTTGGGTTTCTCTATACAGGATTAGGTGGTGATGAAGGAAAGTGGACTTGGATGGTTGATATTTGTAATGATGCATATGCATATTATCTTCGAAAGGGAATGGAAGAAGATAATTGGGCTGAAAATTCTGTCTTCAATGTTGATGAATACCGGAATGCAACCACAGGACAAATGAATGAGAAATGGTTCGAAAGTCAATTAGCAAAGTTAATGTTTTGGGAGGAACGAACCGTAGCTAGTGAAAATTTAAACGAACTTGAGCAGAATTATGTCAACCAGATAAATAGAAGAGAGCTTTCAGATGGAACTTCATGGGCAGATCATATTCCTGAAAACGGAGATTACGACTCACTTGTATTTACTCCAATATATGCCTCTCAATATGGATTAGTTAAATTATATAAGATAGATTATACGGTATTAGATTCCAGTTTTACTATTAAAAATGCAGAGGTTTTTGATAATGGATATGCTACATTTAAATTAAAAAATACTGGAACAAAGGATTTGCTTATTACAGATGTAAAAATCAATAATAATACATATCCATTCACTATGAGCAATAAAACTAAAGTACTTAAGGATGGATATGAAGCATTGGTTTGGGTGAATATGGAAAATGCAAAATTCCAAAAAGACGATACTGTTAAAATAATTGTATCAGCACGTTCAGAAGAATTTGGTATTGATAAAAATTATGATTTTACGAATTCTACAAACAATTTTTTTGTTAAAGGACCCGTGGAAGAGAATATTAAGATTAATAAGGAAAATAGTATCGTAATCCAAAACAAAGATTCTACTACTGACATTTTTCTTGAAGTGAAGAATGTAGGCGAATCAATCTCAGTCTTGGATAGATTTTATGCAAATGAGGATACACCACAAAATAGGTTTAATCAAACAACGTATTTAAGTGGATTTTCTATCTTAGAGCCTGGCGCAAAAGCAAATATTTTAATATCTAACGTTAGTACAAGCTTCTCCCCTATTAAAAAATTTAACAAAATCGGAGTAGCTACACCAAATAATGTAGGTGATGAATTATTATTCACATCAAACATAGAAAACTATTCTCTTTCAATTTTAAGTGAAGATCGGATTCAATCTCCTGAAGTAATGGCATTAATTAACAATCATTATAGGAACCATATCCCAATTGATTTTGAAAATTCTTATGCCTATACTTATAATAATG
This sequence comes from Candidatus Thorarchaeota archaeon, assembly GCA_048883045.1. Taxonomy (GTDB): domain Archaea; phylum Asgardarchaeota; class Lokiarchaeia; order Sigyniarchaeales; family SOKP01; genus Loki-b32. The sequence goes on from JBHLRA010000154.1 coordinate 1,229, forward strand.
GAACCACATTGTTGAATATTAAAATAAAAAATACAGGAGATATCATTTTTGCTTTGGATTCAGTTTATCTAACGGAATCTTTAGATGAAGTTGAATTTATTGATTTTGAGACGCAAAGTGGAAATTTAAGTTTAGATGCAGGTGAAGAAGATAATATTTTCATTGATGCCACTGATTATGTATCTGGAGATGTTAATGAAGAAATATTGGTATGTATCACAGGAAGTCATGAGACTACTGTTTCATCAGATATTGGATATATTCATACAATCAAAGATGAACCAGATCTTCAAGTTATTACAAATGTGGAGGGCCATACAAGCTCATATATTTATGCAAATGAAACTGGGAAAGTACTAATTAAAAATACTGGAAATGAAATGGTAAATATTGAAGAAATTAAGGTAAATAATACTGCTATAAGCAATATAATATATAAATATGGAGATTCTTCATTAGATATACAAGAATGTGCAATTGTAACATTTGATATTCCAAATTTAAAGATTAATGAATCAAATGAATGTATTATTAGTATTAAAACTAATTCAACAGCAGAAACAAATATTACTCTCAATGCTTTTGTAGATTCTACATATTATGACCTTGAAATTGATGATGATGGAACATCAGCAATCCATTCAGGGACGTTGAAAATTTTAGTCAATAATAATGGGCAATTAAATCTTACAGTAGATTCTGTTTATATTAATAATACTTATTTTTCTGCACATGAATTCACAACTGACAACGGTTATGAAATAGGTAATGGAGGATCATTAGAATTAACAATAAGTATGTCTTTTATTGATCCTATAATTGGTGGTATTGATCCTGGTGAAGATTTAGTCATAATGGTTCGTACTATTGAAGGTGCCGAGGACACACACATAGAAACTGTTAAATAAAACAATTCATTTCACACTTTTCTTTATTAATAATCTGGTTTTCGTAAAAATCATAAGATATTATACATTAGAATATCTAAAGACTTGTCTTTTATATAATGTTCTTTGTATAGATTAAAAATTAACTAAATACAATTAGTAAAAATTTATTATTATGGATTTTCAATTAAAAACTAAGTTTAAACCTGCTGGAGATCAACCTTTAGCAATTCAGACCTTAGCTGAGAATATAAAAAGTGAAAAAAGATTTCAAACCTTGTTAGGTGCAACAGGGACAGGAAAAACTTTTACTATTGCACAAATAATTCAAGACATTCAAAAACCAACATTAGTAATGTCACCAAATAAGACTTTATGTGCTCAACTGTATAATGAGTTTAGAGAACTGTTTCCTGAGAACGCTGTTCACTATTTCGTTTCATACTATGATTACTATCAACCGGAATTTTGGTTGCATTTATTGCTATCAAACCGAAAGCATACATGCCTGTTTCAGGAATGTATATAGAAAAAGATTTTAGTGTGAACGAAGAAATAGAAAGGTTACGCTTAGCTGCTACTCATGCGATAAGAACAAGAGAGGATGTAATAATAGTTGCTTCTGTTTCGTGTCTTTATGGAATCGGTAACCCTGAGGTTTGGACTGCGGTTTCTCTTAGTTTAGAAGTGGGGCAAAATGTCAATCGAGGAGAAATATTAAAAAGGCTTATTAGTATTAATTATGAAAGGAATAATATTGACTTTAAACCAGGTGTAGTAAGAGTAAGAGGCGATATCATTGATATCTGGCCAGCTTATTTAATGAATGGCTTAAGAATTTCACTTTTTGGAGATGAAATTGAATCAATTCAAGAGATACATCCTATTTCAAGTGCAGTATTAAATGATTTATCTAATTGTCGAATCTTCCCAGCTACACATTTTATTATTCCAGATGAAAACAAGATAAAAGCACTTGAATCTATAGAACTTGAATTACAGGAACAACTCGAAAAATTTAAAAAAGATAAGAAGTATGCTGAGGCACAACGGTTAGAAAGAAGAATTAAATTTGATTTAGAAATGTTAAGAGAAATGGGGTGGTGTAAAGGTATTGAAAATTATTCCAGACATTTAGATAGAAGAGCACCTGGATCTCCTCCTATGACTTTAATTGACTACTTCCCAAAAGATTTTCTCATTGTAGTAGATGAATCTCACGTTTCGATTCCACAAATTCATGGGCAAATTGGTGGAGACAGGTCTCGTAAAAAAAATCTTGTGGATTTCGGATGGCGGTTACCCAGCGCTTATGATAATCGACCTCTTACATTTGAAGAATGGGAGAGTAAAATAGCTTATATAATATTTATGAGCGCTACTCCAGGAGATTATGAATTAGAAAAAAGTAGTGGAATTTCCGCAGAACAAATAATTCGACCAACAGGTTTAGTGGATCCAATGGTCGAAATAAGACCTGCCGAGAATCAGATTGATGATTTATTAGGAGAAATAAGAAAAGTCGTTAATAACAACGGTAGAGTATTAATAACTACGCTGACAAAACGAATGGCAGAAGATATCGCAGAATATTATTCAGAATTAAGAGTTAAGATAGAATATCTACACTCAGAGGTAGATACTGTAGAAAGATTCGAGATTTTAAGAAAACTAAGAGATGGAACTTATGATGTAGTAGTTGGTATTAATCTTTTGAGAGAAGGATTAGATTTACCAGAAGTACAATTAGTAGCAATTTTAGATGCAGATAAACTCGGATTTTTGAGAGATACCCGCTCATTAATACAGACTATTGGTAGGGCCTCAAGAAATGTTAATGGAAAGGCTATTTTATACGGAGACCGAATTTCCCCCGCAATGAAAGCAGCTATTGAAGAAACTAATAGAAGAAGAAATAAACAAATTAAACACAATGAAGAGAACAAAATTACACCTCAAACAATCAAAAAAAATATTTTAAAATCTCTTTCAGAAGAACAGGAATTTAAAGAAAGAGAAGTTAAACGACTTAAACAAAATGTAAAAGATAAAATAGAAGAATTAGAAAAAGAGGGAGACATTGAAGTTGTCATTCAATATCTTGAGAATAAGATGTTCATGGCAGCGAAAGAACTTAGATTTGAAGATGCTGCTTTTTTGAGGGATAAAATCAAGGAACTTAAACAAGATTATTTTTAACTTAAAAGATAATTAATTATATAATCGTAATTTACGAGGAAAAAAATAGAAAAATTGTAATATCCGCCTACAAAATCTTGTATTCTTAAATTAATCTATTAATAATTGCTCTTTATTCCAAATTTAAAATTAATACTAATTTAATGTTCTTCAATCAAAAAAAGGTCATAATTAGAAAATCAATACCCCTAAGGAGCAGAAATACAATATTTGAGGATTATAAAATAAAGCCATGAAATTTTTGTTTTATAAATGATTATAAAAATTAGTCATAAAAATGAGTCAGAATTCAATCATCATAAAAGGAGCAAGGCAGAATAACCTTAAAAATATTGATGTTATAATTCCACGCAACAAACTAGTTGTTATTACGGGAATTAGTGGAAGTGGAAAGAGTAGTTTAGCAATGGACACCCTATACGCTGAAGGGCAACGCAGATTTCTTGAATCCTTATCTAGTTATGCGAGACAATTCTTAGGAGAGATGGATAAACCTGATGTAGATTCAATCGAGGGATTATCTCCAGCAATTGCAATCGAGCAAAAAGCTTTATCTAAAAATCCTAGAAGCACAGTAGGGACTGTAACTGAAATATATGATTATTATAGATTACTATTTGCTAATATTGGAATTCCTCATTGTCCTAACTGTGGTAAAGAGATAAAACCACAGACACCACAGCAAATTATTCAACAAGTTATGAATTCAATTAAAGTAAATCAGAAATTTATTATTAAAGCTCCAGTAATTAGAGATAGAAAAGGAGAATACAAGGAGCTATTACAAGATTTAAAGAAACAAGGATATGTTAGAGTAGAAGTTGATGGGATTCAATATACTTTAGATGAAGATATCTCAATGGAAAAAAACGTCAAACACAATATTAGTGTTATTATTGATAGGTTAGTAATGCGGAATGATATTAAGACAAGATTAGCTGATTCTGTGGAAAATGCACTTGAACTCACAGATGGTTTGGTCATTATTGAGGAAGTTGGACAAGGAGAACAAATATATTCAGAACATCTTGCCTGTGTTGATTGTGGAATATCTTTTCCACCCTTGGATCATAAGATGTTTTCTTTTAATATTCCTCATGGAAGTTGTAAATATTGTAGTGGTCTGGGTAATGTTATGGAATTTGATTATGGTTTGCTTTTAGGGAATGATTTAGATGTACCGTTGCAGGAGACGCCAATTAGAGATATTCCAGGATTTGGATCTGAAAATGGATATTCTTGGCAAACAATAGTACAAGTCGCAAAACACTATGGTTTTAATACAGATGATACTCCAATTAAAGATATCGATCCTAAAAAACTCCAAAAAATTTTATATGGTTCAGAAAATGAATCAATTGATTTTCATTTTGAGAGTGATATTAATGATTATAGAAATCATAACGGAGACTTCAAATCTTCATGGCAAGTTTCAAGACCTTTCGAGGGTATAATTCCAATACTTCATAGAAGATACATGGAAACTCGTTCGGAATGGGCTCGAGATGTTTATGAAAGTTTTATGAATAGAGTAAATTGTCCTCAATGTGAAGGACAAAGATTAAAACCAGAAAGTTTAGCTGTAACAATCAATAACCTAAATATTGCTAAATTATCTGCTTTAGATGTTAAAGACTCTCTTAAATTTTTTAATGAATTAAATTTAAATGAAACTGAGAAGGTAATTGTAAAAGAAGTCTTAAAAGAAATATTTGATAGGCTTTCTTTTCTTGAAAATGTTGGATTAGATTATATTTCATTAAACCGTCGTTCAGATACCTTATCTGTGGGAGAAGCAGAAAGGATTAGATTAGCCACTCAATTAGGATCAAGCTTAGTAGGAGTACTTTATGTTCTTGATGAACCAAGTATAGGTTTACATCAAAGAGATATTTCAAGGCTAATTAATATGCTCAAAAAATTGAGGGATTTAGGTAATACAGTAATAGTTGTAGAACATGATGAAGCTATTATGCGAAATGCAGATCATATCATCGATTTAGGACCATTAGCTGGAGAACTTGGAGGTGAAATTGTAGCTGAGGGATCTATAGATACCATTATTAAATCAAACACATTAACAGGTGAATATTTATCTGGGAAAAAAAAAATTGAAATTCCAAAAAATAGACGACAAATTAGTAAAGATATTATTGAAATAAAAAGAGCAGAAGAGAATAATTTAAAAGGGATTGATGTAGAGATCCCATTAGGGGTATTTACCTGTATAACAGGTGTCTCTGGGGCTGGAAAAACAAGCTTGATTATTGATTGTTTATATAAAGGACTTCATAATTTGGTTAATACTCGGAGTTCAAAAATTAATCAAGGAAAATTTGAAAAGATAATAGGTCATGATATGATTGATAAAATCATAAATATTGACCAATCGCCAATAGGAAGAACTCCAAGATCAGTCCCGGCTACATATACAAAAGCATTAGATTATATTAGGGAAATCTTTGCTGGTTTACCTACCTCAAAAGAAAGAGGTTATAAAAAGGGAAGATTTAGTTTTAATACAAAAGTTGGGCATTGTAAGAAGTGTAGGGGAACGGGATATATCCTTAAAGAAATGTATTTCTTACCAGATGTGTATATAAAATGTGATTTATGTAAGGGGAAAAGATATAATGCTGAAACATTAGAGATTAAGTATCGCGAGAAGTCGATTTATGACGTGTTGAAAATGACCTTCCATCAAGCATTAGAGTTTTTTGATAGTTTTCCGAATTTGAAAAGAACTATAAAAACAGTAGTAGATGTTGGATTGGGTTATTTAGAATTAGGTCAGTCTTCAACTACATTGAGTGGGGGAGAATCACAACGCTTAAAAATTGCTAGAGAATTAAGAAAAACAAGTACGGGGAACACACTCTATATTTTAGATGAACCTACGACAGGTCTTAGCTCTTATGATATTAACTTTTTGTTGAAAGTGCTTCAAAAGTTAGTAGATAAAGGTAATACAGTAATTATCATTGAACATAATATGGATATTATAAAATCTGTTGATTATATTAT
>JBHLRA010000155.1:0-7325 GCA_048883045.1 Candidatus Thorarchaeota archaeon
TTTAAATTTGGTAGGAAGAAAGTAGGTAATATTATTAGAGAAGAGAGTTGACTACCCAAATATACAGAAAGAATAGCTGCTACTGGTACAGATGAAACTAAGACACCAAATAATATTCCTATCGAACATGTAATCGCCATTGAAGAAATACTTGTAATTAAGGAGTTTATTGTCAGTTCCAAGAACCTAGTAGACAAATCACCAGTAAATAGATCAATTATGAGACCCACAATAAGAGAAATTGATACGGCTATAACTAAACATAAATATACTGCTAAAAATTTTGCTAAAAGTAAACTACTTCGCCTTACAGGTCTAATTAGGAATAACTCATAAACATGACGATTTTTCTCGTTAACAATTGAAGTACTCAACATTATTACAGAAAGTGTGCCTCCAATACTTGAAACAACAATAGCCACTAAAAAAGAAATAGGTATACCTTCTAATTCATTGGGATTAATGAATTGGATTAGAAAAGACAATAGAGGCAAACCAAACCAGAGGACGATCATAACTTTTGATTTTGCATATCCTTTTAATTCATCATAGAAAAGTAATAATAAACTCAATTAGTTTCACCTCCAACATACTTTAAATATATCTCTTCTAAACTAGGTTTTAATAGATTAAAGTTGCGCATTTTACACTTTTGCTCTTTTAAAATTTTAATTATTTGATAAATTGCTAAATCTATATCAATACCAGATCTCAAATGAATTAATTGTTTGCTTGACTTTATTTTTTTAACGTATTCAACTTCAGATAAATCTTCTAATCCCTCACATAAAGGAGTATTTTCAGCTACTTCAACTTCAATTACATTTCCAATATTGAATTTCTTCTGGAGTTCTTCAGGAGATCCAATATCTTTAATTTGACCTTGATTTAAAATTCCAATTTTATCAGCAATGTCTTGAACATCACTTAAAATATGGGAAGAGAATATGACTGTAATGCCATCTTTCGATAAATTGTTTATTATCCTCTTGAATTGATACCTCATCTGCGGATCTAATCCTGTTAATGGCTCATCCAAAATCAGGATTTGAGGTTTATGTAGAAGTGCTTGACCTAATCTTAATTTTTGAACCATTCCTCCAGAGAGATAAGTTATTTTTTTATATCTTACTTCTGAAAGATTCATTAATTCTAAAATTTCTTGAGTTCTTTGATCAATTTGTTCTGAATTTAATCCAGATAAACGTCCAAATGTTTTAAACGCATGGTCAACTGTACGCCATTCTTGGAAACCTGCTTCCTGAGGATGATAACCTACTAGCTTATGCATTTCCTTCCAGTTATCCTTGATATTCATTCGATTAATATAAACATCTCCTTCATAATCTTTAATTAAACCAACTAAAATTTTAATTGTAGTAGTTTTACCTGCTCCATTTGGTCCAATATATCCAAATATTTCGCCCTTTTGGATTTTAAAAGAAATATTATCTAAAGCTAATAATTCCTTATAATTTTTTGAGACATTACTGAATTCTATTAATCCATCTTCATTTGAACTATTTTCACTTGGTGTTCTAGAACTTTCTTTTCCATTAAGACCCGTAGTAATCATAGATATTCCTGAAAACTTGTATTAAAATTAATTATCTTTTATCTACATTAAATTTTTCGCGTCCGAAGAAAATATATAATAATGGTCCAATTAAATTCAAAATTAGCACAATGATAGTCCAACCAATTTTAACTTTTCTAGTTCTAGACTTACTTCTGAATAAATTATGCAAACTATATCCAACTAATGAATAATGAATTATTATTAGGGGTATAGCAAATACTATAATTTCAATTGGCATACACATTTTTTTCCACTTTTTTTATTTTTATTATAATAGTCACTTCGATCTCAATAGAATAAAATTGAATAACATATTTAAATGTTACTATAATAATAGAAGTATCGATTAGGATCAAAATATTTATTAGTGTCTAAACCTATATTTCTTATAGATTTAATTAAAATAAAGTTATAATGAAGAAACAATATGGCCATTAAATCTAGACTTGGACCTTTAGAATTAGCAATTATGAAATTAATGTGGGAAAATAAGCTGTCTACAGTGAGAGAAATTTATGAGGAACTTTCTAAAGAAAGAAAGATTGCCCTTACAACAATTAGTACAACAATGAATAGACTTTTCAAGAAAGGATTTTTAACTCGAGAAATTCAGCCTGGCAAAGGGGGACTTTTCTATAATTATAAGGTCAAAGAGACAAAAAGTGGTTTTGAAAATAAATCTTCAAAAAGCTTGGCACATCAAATAATACAATCTTATGGTAATATAGCCTCAATGAAGTTGATTCAAGAAATTTCAAAAAAATATAATGAACAAGAATTAGATAAACTATTAGAAGAACTAGAGAAAATCAAACAGCAAAAAAATGACGAAAAAAATTCAAATTAATCGAATAATGAAATATTTTATAATAGCGGGATATCTATTTATTACAATTGGAGTTCCCATAATTTGTACAGCATTTAATGCTATAGTTATAATAATCACATTCTATTCAACAATCTTTATTTTAGGGACTTTGTGGTATTGGAGAGGTGCCTATACAATTTTAAGAAAGAATAAAATTCAATTCTTAATAGGAGAAAATTGTAAGGAATTACAGGAAAGCATAATAGATTTGAAAAAAAAAATTGGATTAAAAGTAAATATTAAAATTGGAATTCTTGATGAAGCTCTTCCTAATGCGTTTACCCTATTTTTAGGTCTACGAAAATATTCTATAATTTTATCGGTCGGTATATTTGAAAATTTAGAAAGTAATGAGATTAAGGCAGTTATAGCACATGAATTATTTCATATAAAAAATAGAGATGTATGGGTAAAAGCATTGTTCATAATTGGTAGATTTATTTCTTTTCCAATGGGGCCTTTAATTGAATCATATATTTCTCGTTCTAGAGAAGTTCATGCGGACTTAAAAAGTTCAAAATTTACAAGGGATCCATTATCACTTGCATCAGCTTTATTGAAAATGCTAAAATGTTATCAATCAAATCCTGAATTAGTTTTTAATATAAACAATGTATCAAAAAGCTTCTGGATTATAAATCATTCTAATAAAAAGCATAAAAGTATAATAAGAAAACTTTTATCAAGGCATCCTTCGATAGAAAAAAGAATAAAAGTCTTAATGAAATTTAAGTTAAAAGATTAAGGACTATATACAAATTTCTTTCTTTAGATTTCTTCAGAAACATTATTGCCTAATTTTTTAATCTCGGAACAGGTACAAATACTTTTCGCATTCCTTCTAGTAACGATATTGCATTTTCAGGACAAAAATGAGCACAAACACCACAACCTATACACAATTCTTCGTTACAATCAGCCTTATTATTATCATCGCCTTGAATTGCATCAACGGGACATTTTTCCATGCATGTACCGCATCCAATACATTTATCTTTATCAATTTGACATAAGTAATTAGTTGAGTTTATCAGAGCAGTTACTCCCATTCTCCACCATTCAAGGGTTCCACAACAGCATTTACAACAATTGCAAATTGAAGTTTCATCTCTAGCAATTTTTGAACCTGCGTGAAAAGCTTTATGGACTAAACCATCCCTCTCTGAATCCTTTAAAATTTTTAAAGCTTCTTCTTTTGAAATGGTTCTTGCAAAACCTTGCTCTACGCAATAACGAGCTGATTTCCCAAATGTAAAACAATTTTCTCTCAATTTAGTCGTTTTACACGGCTTTCCTAATAAATCTTTATGATGCCTACAAAAACAATGACCAACAGCAATATCATCGAATTTGTTTATAATTTCTTCTACTTTTTGAGTGGGGATTATTTGTTCCACGGGAACATCTATTTCCTTATTTATAGATATTTGTATTTCCTCGTTAGAAACACTCTTATCCAAGATAGTGACTGTGCGATCATAAGGAGGTAGATTTTTAAAGAAGGGGGCTATTGTATCATAATTGTGTTGAATAAAATCGCTTAAATCTTCAAATAATTGAGTAAAAAGTTTAGCAAGTTTCCTTTCTTTTTCATTAAATTCTAATTTATTCATAAAGGTATATTCAAATACTCCAACCATTACTAAAGGCATTAATCTATAAACCATGACCCCGCCTGAGTTTGGTTGATTAAATATTAAACCTGCCTTGGCAAGAGAATTTATTAATCTCTCAATTTTTTTTTCTGACATTTTACTACTCTGCTTAAGTTGATCCATAGTTTGTGATGATTTTCGTTTGAAAGCCATTATTAATTCTAATTCTTCTTCAGTAATTAACAACTTTAATATTTCGATCATTGTATCAGTTATAGGAAAGGGGAACATTCCTGCTTTAACAATAACTCTTACAGCTTGTTTATAATTTTGTTCAGACATAATCTCTCAAAATTACTATTAACTTATGAGATTTAACAATTTAGTATCTTAATGTGCTAAAGAAAATTGTAAAATTTATTTATAATTTACTTAATTAGAAATCGAGATACTAAAATTTTACATTCAATTAAGATGAAGAAATCTTTTTATACAAGATGCTTTCTATCATGAATTACAAAAATTTTATGTGAAAAAAGCAATGGAAGAATTTATGAAAAAACCAGATTATTCTAAGGAAGAAGAAATTAATAAAGCTATTGGACATATACTTTGGGGCGATAAATCTAAACCTTTTTCAATGCGTCGCTTGATTTTTGGATTTATGAAAAAAAAATTAGGAGGGAAGTAAGAACATGGGAAGTAAAGAGGAATTAATGGAAGCAATGATAGATTTAAATGAAGATGAAGCTTATAAACAAGTTCGAGAATTAATTGAAGAAGGTGTAAATCCAGAAGATATTATTGAAATTCTTAGGAATGGTATAGAAGTAGTGGGAGATAAATTTAATAAGAAGGAGTATTTCTTAACCGAATTAGTAATGGCTGGAGAAATTTTTTCTCAATCTGCTGAGATTCTTGGTCCTCACATGAAAAAAGTTACTGAAGGTAGTGGTAATTTAGAATCAATAGTAATTGGGACAGTAAAAGGAGATGTTCATGACATTGGGAAAAATATATTTGTTACTCTTTTAAAATCAGCGGGTTATAACGTTATAGATTTAGGAGTAGATATTCCTCCTGATAAATTTGTTGAAAAAGTTAAAGAAACTGGAGCTAAAGTGGTTGCGTATTCAGGCTTACTAACTGTCGCCTTAGAATCTATGAATGCAACGACCAAAGCTTTAGAAGCAGCAGGTCTTAGGCAAAATTTGAAAATTATTATTGGAGGACTTCCTGTTGATGAACTTTGGCTAAAAGAAGCAGGAGCAGACGCATTCACAGATAACGCTTTTGATGGAGTAAAGATTGTAAATAAATGGTTAAGAGGTGTGGCGTAAGATGGAACCAATAAAGGAGGAAGCAATGACCAGTGTCGAAAGAATGCTTACCGCTATGGAACTAAAAGAGCCAGATAGAGTTCCAGTTTGGCCGTTAATAGATTTTATGCAAACCAAGTACCTTGATCATATCACAGCCCAAGACATGCTTAATGATCCAGATAAATCTCAAGAAGCGATGGAATGGATTTATCATAAGATGGGAGGTTTTGATATTGCTATGGCCGGAGGAGGAATGTATATGCAATATGTAAATCCTTTTCCTGATATGTTTTCTGTGTATTATTTAGATTGGCAAATGCCTGGACGTCAATTAGCTCCAGATGCATCCCCTCAATTATCTGAAAAAGCTTTATCCAACCCATTTCTAAGAGCTGAAGATTATGATAGAATTCTTAAAGAGGGATTTTTCTGGCTTGCTAATTTCAACAATTATAAAATGAGCGATATGATGAAACTTGGGAAAATAGCTCCTAAAGTTGTAGAAAATACAATTAAATGGTGGGAGCATTTTAAAGTTCCAACTTTTAATGATGGAGCAGGCAGCACAGTGTTCGATTTATTATCAACATTTCGAGGTTCAACAAATTTCATGAAAGATATTTATCGACATAAAGATAAAATTATTGAAATTTGTGATAAATATACAGATGATTTTATACTCATGGGTGAATATGGGATTTCTCAAAGTCAAGGAAAAACGTTATTAGTCGGAGGAGCTAGAGCGAGCGCTGATTTCATGTCAATAAAACATTTTGAAGAATTATTTTGGCCCTACTTTAAAAAAACTGTCAGTACTTATGTAAAAAAAGGATATATTGTTCAAATGCACATGGATACCAATTGGACTGATCGTCTGCATTATTTTCTTGAGCTACCTAAAGGAAAACTTTATCTTCATATGGATGAAAGAACAGACATATTTAAAGCTAAAGAAATACTCGGAGGCCATTTATGTATTGAAGGAAATCTTAAACCCGCATTGTTTACTATTGGAACACCAAATATGGTTGAAAAACAAGTAAAGAAAATTATTGATGAATGTGCAGATAGTGGTGGTCTTATTGTGGGTTCTGAAATTCCTGACAATGCAAAATTAGAAAATCTTAAAGCTATGTGTGATACATGCAAAACTTATGGATTGTATAGAAAATAATTATTTTTTTTTTATTTCTTAATTATTGGTTAATAAGTATGTTAAAATTCAGTTCTATGCAATTTTAAAAATAAAAAATATTTATTTCTATTCTATATTAAAGTTATTGAGAGATTTGCATGACAAATGTGTTAATAATTGGACATGGAGCAAGGGAACATGTTATTGGTGAAACTCTTGTTAAAGGAGGAGCTAATTTATATTCATTTATGAGTTTTAAAAATGCGGGATTAGAGGATTTAAGTAAGAAGATCAAAATCCATTCTGAAACGGATTTTAAAGAAATCATTGATTTTTGTAAAGAAAACAAAATTAATTTTGCTGTGATTGGTCCTGAGGCTCCATTAGTTGTTGGAATTGTCGATGCACTTGAAAAGGGTAGTATTCCATGTATTGGACCTAAAATAGAGGCTGCTCAATTAGAGGGGTCAAAAGTATTTACTAGAAATTTATTAGAAAAATATAATATAAAGTCGAATGTAAAAAGTAAGGTTTTTGATTCAATGGATGGAATCGAGAGCTATATTAAGGATGTAGGGGCAGAGAATCTTGTAGTGAAACCGGAGGGCTTAACTGGAGGTAAAGGTGTGAAGGTTTATGGAGATCATCTCTTTTCAAAATCAGATATTCTAGACTATTGTCAAGAATTAACAAATAAGAAAAATAGATTCCTTTTGGAAGAAAAATGTGTGGGTGAAGAATTTACATTACAGACTTTTGTTGATGGAAAAAATGTTATTGGGTCTCCTTTGGTTCAAGATCATAAAAGAGCGTATGAGGACGATAA
>JBHLRA010000156.1:0-5775 GCA_048883045.1 Candidatus Thorarchaeota archaeon
ATCTAAATTTAACAATCAACACTTATCTTAAACGCTGGCTTTACTTAATAGCGGGGTTTATCCTTCTAATTTCAATTTTCACTTTGATTTTTCAAAATTACCCTCGACTACTCCTTCTTAGATACTATAGTGAACCATCTTTGAATTTTACTTTTATTTGCGCTATAATGCTAGTCTACTATGGATACTTTAGATATCAATTGAGATCTATCCACTAAAAATTGTTTAGTAATAGATTCTTCCGATGATGTTTTTGTAGTAGGAAATGAACTTATTAGTGCGTCAGCAATTGTTTATGGGTATAATATGACTGATTATGATACTTATATGATGAAATTATACAGTAATGGCAGTTTAGCATGGAATCATACAATATCTTATAGCAATAATATATATCCTGAATTATTGACATTTGATCCTTTTGGAAATATTTATTTTGGAGGATCACTCGAGATGATAACTCCAGGATATACTCTGGATTATGAGATAATAGTATTTGATCCTTTAGGAAATCCTATTAGAAATGAAGGTGGTGGTTGCATAAAAGGCGACAGTTCTTGTAAAGGAATATATGCTAAATCATCATCTAATTTTACTGCTGTCATAAATTCACCTTGTTATGGAGAAGGTGATTATGATATAAGATTAACAAATTATATTGAACGTGATTTTAGTCATTGTCCTCCAGATCCTGATCCATTGGTCCTTGGTATCCTTCAGTTAGGAATAAGCTCTATATTCATAGGTATAGGAATAGTGTATTTAGTGAAAAAAGAGAAAAGCAAGAGAACTTAAATTATAGGAGTTGTGATAAATTGTACCTTCATCTTTTTTCAAATAAAATAAATATAAAAAAGTGAAAAAAATTAGATTTATTTTGTGTTTTCATCTTCTTGCATGATACCAAGTTTGTTTCCTTCAGTATCTTTAAACATATATATATAGCCTACTCCAGGGACAGTTATTTTAGGGCTTTCAATAGTACCTCCCGATTTTTCGATCCTATTTTTATACTCATCCGCATCAGATACTTGAATATAATTGAAAATTTGATCTTCAGGGGCTTCTCTTTTTTGGAGACCGCCGTTAATTCCTTCTTCAGTATCTTCCCCAGTCATTACTAACCAGTATTCTATAGGACCTTCCCATTTTTCGATTTTCCAATCAAAGGCTTTTTCGTAGAAACTCTTAGCTCTTAATGGATTATCAGCATTGATTTCAAAATGTGTTATTTTTGGCATATAATCACCTCTAATTTAGTATTATTCAATTTAATTTAAAGTGTTAAAAATCTTACCCTTCGGAATAATAAGAGTTGAAATATAGAATCTGAAGATTCATTTAAAACAAATGAGTCTTAAAATTTTTTTTTATAGTGAAATAAAAAAGAAAAAGGCGAATATTAAGAAAAAAAAGTTTATTTTGTTATTGACCAACTCTTATTACAATAACTTCTCCCTTCGCACAAAATTTCTTTCTTGAAAAAACTGAACAGGAAACTGTAATCTTTTTCTCAGTTGCATCTTCAACTTTTGCGCGTAAAGTAATTGGTCGTCTTGTAGGTGCTGGCAAAATATATTTTACTGTTAATGTGCCGGTAACGATTGCAGGAAAAGGATCTTGACCAAGTTCTCTTCCCTCTTTCTTATATATAGAGGCAATAGCAGTATTTCCACAATGGCACTCTAAGATTGAAGCAATAATTCCCGCACTTACAGTACCTGGGAACACCATATGATATTCTTCTGGTTTCCATTCACAAACAGCTTCATCCCCTTCCCAATAACTTTTAATTTGTAAGCCATTTTCATTATTCCTTCCACAGCCCCAACAATGTGTTGCTATGTCAGGCCATTGGTCCTGAAAATAGACTTTTTCATGTTCTTGCATTACTATTCTCCTAATTAATATTGAATTTCACAAAATTAAAAAAATTATTATTATGAATTTTTTGACAATATTATATATTACTGAAATTTCATAATTACTAAAATTTCTTGGATAATGAAAATATCAAAAATAAATTTATAGGCGTATTGGAGCTTATATCAGTTGATATGAAGGACCTCAATGGAAAGCCTTGAGGAAAATTTGATTCTAAGGGACGTTTAATTTAATTCAAAAGGTTAAAAATCTTATCATTTAAGAAAGAAGACTCTCAAAATTTTTTTTGTAAATTATAAATTTCTATTGAACATTATTAAGGTTAATTATGAATTATTATACTCTAGAAGCATTAACAAGCAGCATTGAAAATAAAACCGAACTTATTGAGTTAAAATCAGGTGAAGCAACAGCTCTTATCTCAGAATATGGCGGTCGTCTTTTAGCACTTTTTCCTCGAAATGAAACCTATAATTTATTATGGATTAATAATGATCCAAAAAAAGTAATTGCAACCAGAGACAGAGTAATTGGAGGAGATAGATATTGGATAAGTCCAGAACGCGATTTTTTTTATAAAGATCCTGATAATTGGGCAGAATGGGAATGCCCAAAATCACTTGATCCGGCAAATTATGAAATATTGGCGAGTTCTGGCAGTTCTTGCACTTTATCTAGTCAAATATATGTTTTCAATCATAGAACAAAACAAGGAATTCAAGGAGAAATTACGAGACAGTTTCAAATAATAAAGGAACCATATGAAACAGGAGTACCTTATTGTGGGGTAGAATTCCTTGATGATTGCGTACTTTACAGACCTAATCTTAAAATTAACGGTTGGAGTTTAGCCAATATTATTAGTGGTGGTCCAGACGATCCCGGAACTGTCCTTATTCCTACTAATTCGAATCCTAAGCCAATATCATATTTTCGTACAATACCAGAGGATCGTTTAAAAGTAGGAGAAAATTATGTAGCTTATAAAATTGATGTAGATGATATTTATAAGCTAGCTATTCGACCTGAAGATATAGATTTCTCTAAACGTGCTAAAATAGGCTATATGTTAAAAATACCTGAAAGTGAACACTATGGATTTATAGTTAAACTTTCTGATGATATACCAAGAACTCAAAATGAATGTTTTGATATTGCGAGAGATCATCCCGAGGCTGAGATCGGAGTCATCCAATCTTATAATTCAGAATCTCCAGATAAACCATTATTGAAGTATGGAGAAATTGAGCTTCAATTAAACCAATTTGAGACAATAGATAATGCGTCTCATGGCAAAGCGAAGCATGAAATAATAGGTTATATTGGTAATAAAGCAGAAATTTTAAGTGTTGTAAAGCTATATTTGGGAATAGATGACCCATTTTTATTTTAATTTATTTCAATCTCCTGTTGGAACAATTGTATTTTGCTCAATAACTAAAACTGATGTACGAGAAGGTGCTCTTGTTTTATGCATTACTCCTTTTGGAACCATAAAACCTTGTTTTGGCTTTAACTCAATTGATTTATCTTCCAAATCAATTATGAATAATCCTTCGATAACATAGAAAAATTCATCTTCTTTTTCATGCTTGTGCCAATGAAATTCTCCTTTAACAACAGCCAATCTTACAACAGAATTGTTAATATTACACAGTGAAATATTTTGCCATTCCTTATTACAGCCATTAATTAATTGAGGAATGTTAATAATCTCTAAAGGTCCAAATTTTACATCAAGATCTATTGAATATTTATTCTGATCATTCATATTTAATTCTCTAAATGTTTGTAAGCTTATATAATCAAATAAAAAAAAGGTTTTAAAGTATAGACAAGAAAAACTAATATTATTAGATATAGAGAAAAGTTAAATTTTCAACTTGCTTCTCCAGAAAGTAATTTTATTTCTTAATTCTTCTTTTTCTGCATTATTAAGTAAATTTTTAATATCTTTTAGAGCACTAGTACCCATTCTTATTTGCCTTAATACAGCACTAAAACCTTTCCGCTCGAGTAAATCATCCTGCAATCTTTCTAAAAGTAAAGCAATATTTTCTCCAGGTAAGGTATCAATTTTACTTAAAATTTTGTCAAATTGAGCGGAAAGAAATCCATCAGTGGAAATAACTGTTTCTGGTTGAATTTCTGGTTGAGTTTTGATTGGTTCAGGTTGAGGTTCAAATCTTTCTGGAGGCTGTTCAATTGGTGTGGGCGCTGTTTTCTCAGGTGCAATAGGTGTCGGTGAAAT
The DNA here is from genome assembly GCA_048883045.1 of Candidatus Thorarchaeota archaeon. Taxonomy (GTDB): domain Archaea; phylum Asgardarchaeota; class Lokiarchaeia; order Sigyniarchaeales; family SOKP01; genus Loki-b32. Next base: position 4,136 of record JBHLRA010000156.1, read on the forward strand.
TACAGGTTTTGCAAATTCAGTTTGAGATATAGGTGGTGATGGGGCATACTTTATGGCCTGTGTTATCTCTACTTGATCAAATTTTTTACTTTGAATCCACACATCTTCTAGAACTGCAGCAAATAATTTTACATGTTCTTCCAGAACTGATCCCATTCCAGCAATTTCAATTTCTTCTCCTTCTGATTTAGAAACAACGCACACTACTACTTCTTCGAAATCTTTGTTTATAGACCATAAATTCTCCCTTGAATAATGTCTTATTGTCAAATTAGGATAATCTATTACTTGTTTAAACCTCATTTGATCTTCAGGATCAGTTAAATCAAAATTTGTAGAAATTCTGATATTTATATGCTTTTTTAAATTCGTTAATGCAACTAAATCAACGTCTTCTAACTTAGGAGCTACAATATGAACTCGCATTTTCACTCTTGATAATGATTCATTTATCTGTGCTTTGATTCCCTCTACACTTCTTACAAACCAAACGTCTTTAAAACTTAGTAATGATGCCTGTTTCGAACGCTCCCAAAATTCATTCATCGTTAATTCAGCGCTTTCCAATTGATTAATTATATTGTTTATTATGTCATCTTGTATCGATTCGAAGATCTCTTGTCGGAAGAGAGTTTTTAATTCATTGATTCCAGTAATAATATCATCATAAACTCCAGAAACTCTATTTTCTAGATCTTCTAAAGTGGTGACCATTCCACTCTCAATATCTGTAAATACTGTACCTAAATCAGTACTAATCTCACCTGCTGTATCGGTTATACTTCCTAATTGATTGATAACTTGATCAAGCATGTTCTGAGTTGTTTGAACAAATTTATCTCTGAAAAATTTGGTTATTTCTGTAAATTGTTCTGCAATCACTTTTGAGACAATTTTTTCCGCCATACTACTTAGAGCACCTATTCTAAACTGTTTTTCGAATCTTGTGGCTATTTCTGATTTAATCGATTCTAACTGCGACTCCATAGCTTCAAATTCTTTTGTAATATCCGCGGGAACTATTTCCTTTAAATTAAGGATAAATCTTCTAACATCTCGAAACCTCTTAACCTGCTCAATTTCTTTCTCAAATCGGTCAAATTGTGTTTTAATTTGGGCAGGTAATTTAGTTTTCATTATTTGAAGATATGATTTATAATCATCTAATTTTTTAAGTTTCGCAGAATGGGTCTCCAATGAATCAAATTTTTCTTGAATATTTTGAGGTGCTATTTGTTGAAATGATTTTATTGTTTCTTTGAACTGATGGATCTGACTAACTAGTGCTGCATATGGAGGCAATGCTTCATAAATTGGTGTCTTTCCAGGGATTTGTTTAAGTAGGCCTTTTTGAAATAAATTATTAGCTATTTCCGTGGCTTTTTCTTCGGGAACGTCCGAAATTAAAGCAATTTCACCAATCATAACTGGACCTCTTCCCGTAATTTTATAGTATGTATCAACTTCATTATGAGCGAGACCAATAAGTTCTAATACTCGCTTTGTTGCAGAATCTTCCTCACTTGACAAATTCAAACATCACCTCCATTTTATTTACTATAAGTCTTTTCAAGAAACTCTAAATGCTTGATTGCTACATTTTTCTTTATTTTTTCATCCATTCGATCTTTTCTGATTTT
>JBHLRA010000156.1:5875-7210 GCA_048883045.1 Candidatus Thorarchaeota archaeon
GTCTTTTCAAGAAACTCTAAATGCTTGATTGCTACATTTTTCTTTATTTTTTCATCCATTCGATCTTTTCTGATTTTTTCAATTAGATATTCAGGATAAAAGGTATGAATAGTAATATCTGTTAATAAAAATACCCATAAAGTATCTTTAATATCTTTTATTAGCTTGATAATCTTATTATCTTCAAGAGATTTTAAAAAATCTCCAACTTCGTCAATACTTTGTCCCGGAGCTTTTGGTATTTTACTAACTGGATATGCTCTTTCTCGAAATAAAGTAATATAATCATAATTGTCTGGATTCATGATAATTTGAGCAATTTTTAAATTATCGTCAAAATTAGGCTTATAATCTGTGAAAAAATGATTGACTTCTTCAAGATAAGTAGCCGCGAGTTCTGGATTAGGTAAATTTTTCTTAGCATTTTCAACCAACTTAGTTACAGGTGCTCTAAAAATTGAAAAATCAGTTATAAGAAAAAGAGTTATATCAGTATCACCTTCAACCCAATCTTGCATTATTAATCCAGTTTTTATAAAAGGATCTAAGACATATTCAATATTTGGAACTATTTTTTGTAATTTATCCTCTATAATCCCTAATAGTTCTCTCCTAGATAAAGGTCCTTCTTGTAAGGCTTCTAAGATGGCTCGTGCCTTTTCACTACTGTAAATTTGTGCTAATCTTTGCTCTTTTGATAAATTTTTCAGTCGATCCAATAGAATCAAAGTGTTTTTCAAATAGAGTTTTATAGTTTTTACAATTTCATAACTTTTTGAAACATCACTACTCATTTGTCTAAGGTAATCTAACACATCTTTATTAATTTCTTGTAATACAGTTTCACCAAACATTTCTGGATCTTCCCCTAATTCTAACATTAAGTTTATCATTACAGGTAAATCAGAATCTATACCTGTAAAATAACTTGCAACGTTCGATCGTGCTTTTTCTAATCGTACTAATACATTTCCAGCTTCCCCTGCACCAGTAATATGTGCATAAAAGATCCGCATCATATCATCCAAATCCGCTTCAAGACCATCTGGATAATTTAATTTAACGATTAAACCTTGATCTTCTGTCCATTCAGTTATAATAAAACCATGCGGCATTTATTCTCCTCCTTCTTCTTTATCTAATTTATTAATTTTATCAAATGTAGATTCTTTTTTAGGTTCTGGAATTTCTTCTAATAAACTTTTGGGAGATTCTTGTTGTACTGGTTCTGACATTTTTACAATTGTTTTGATTTCTAATTTATTAATAGGGGTTTTGTAACTGGTTTCTACTATTTTTTCACGTTTTTGAACAATCAATGGTTTTTTTACTCTT
>JBHLRA010000157.1:0-7186 GCA_048883045.1 Candidatus Thorarchaeota archaeon
AACTTCTTTATTTTAATATCATCTTTTCCTTCTTCTATTGGAAGAAGTGGCATCTTGATAACTATTTTAAACTTATCCAAGTAAAAATTATTATAAAAAACATTCTCAAATTTATCCCAATCAATGAATTTTTGTATTGAAATATGATTTTTTTTTATTGTTGGGAGTAAAGACATAGCCATTTTTCTAACTTTTACAGAATATTATTCAATTTTTAATTATAATATATCAGTATTACTTTAACCCTTATATAACGCTAAAATTGCACCGAAATAAGAGAAAGATTAATATTTCTAAACGATCGCTCAAATCCGTACCATTATTTGTATAAGAAATTGTATATTTAAATGTTTCTTTAATATTATTTAAAGCAAAATTAATCGCTTAACATAGATCATTAGCTTCTTATTAAAGAAACTTAATAATCCATTCTATTTTTTTATAAAAACGATATTTAATATATTTTTTTTAAAAATCGATTTATATTTAGGGTAATTATTCTTTTAAGTATCAATTTCGATAAATTTTTTAATTTTGTTTTTAATTAAAATTAAAAAGAAATCTAAAAGTTGAAGATGGGAACTGGATTCTTTGGAAAAGTCTTATGGATTAATCTCACAGAGGAGAGTTTTGAGGAGCAAAATATACCTGAAAAGACATATCATCAATATCTTGGAGGATATGGATTAGCGGTAAAATTAATTTATGAGAACATGCCGGTAAATATTAATCCATTAGATCATGAATCTATTTTTGGTTTTTTTCCGGGCTTATTAACGGGGACTGCAGCACCATTTTCTGGAAGGTATATGGTTGCAGGGAAATCACCTTTAACTGGAACTTGGGGAGATTCTAATAGTGGGGGTAGTTTTGGACCTGAGATAAAAAAATGTGGTTATGATGCTATTATTCTTAAAGGCACGGCTAAAACACCTAAATATGTTTTAATTCAAGGAGAAAAAAAAGAAATTTTAGATGCTACAGATATCTGGGGGTTGGATATAATTAAAACAGAATTAAAATTGAAGGAGAAACATGATAAGTTTATTAAAACTGCAGCAATTGGACAAGCTGGAGAAAAATTATCAAAGATTTCGGGTGTAGCAAATGATAGAGGTCGAATTGCTGCTAGAGCAGGATTAGGAGCAATAATGGGATCAAAAAAGTTGAAAGCACTTGCCTTAAAAGGAAATAAGAAGATATCAATGCATAATCGAGAAAAATTCTTAGAGTTAGTGAAAGATTATAATCAAAGTGGAACGTATGAAGAGCCAAATAAGCTAATTAGATCAATATTAAAGAATGTACCAAAATTAGCTAAAACAATACGCAGATTTAGAATAGGATTTGCAGGACCTCCAAAAATGATAAGAGAAATCTATAAATTATTTGGTACTAGTGTTGCAAATACTATTTCTGCTGAAACCAACGATTCTCCAGTAAAGAATTGGTCTGGTATTGGTATGTATGACTTTCCCTTTAAAAAATCACAGAATTTATCTGCAATAAAAATACAAAAATATAAAATTAGAGATTTTGGTTGTTTTAGCTGTCCAGTTCAATGTGGTGGAATATTAAAAATTCCAGAACTCAATCTAGATGAAACACACCTCCCCGAATATGAAACTTGTTGTTCATTTGGTGCACTTTTGCTTAATCATGATTTATTATCTATATTTGAGTTGAATGAGTTATGCAATAGAGCAGCTATAGATACAATTTCTACTGGTGCAACGGTGGCATTTGCTATAGAATGCTTTGAAAATGGAATCTTAACTGAAAAAGATACTGATGGTTTAAAATTAACCTGGGGTAACTCAAATGCCATTATTGAATTAGTAAAAAAAATTATTGAACGGGAAGGTATTGGAGATATTTTAGCTGACGGATGCAAAATCGCAGCAGAAAAAATAGGAAAAGAGTCAATAAACTATGCTATTACGTCCCTAGGTTCAGAAATTGCAATGCATAATCCAAGAGTTTTCCCTTCCTTAGCTTTCACTTATAATTATGATCCTACACCAGGAAGACATACCGCTGCTAGTATTGATTTCATTGATATAGGTCCTATCAATAGATTTCAGGAAGGATTTAGGCTGCCAAAAGGTTGGAAAAGAAATGAAAGAAAAAAACACATAGGACAAATGTTAACGACTTGTATTCATCAAGTTATTAATAGCGCTGGTTTATGTATATTCTCTACTCTATTTGGTCAATACCCTTTTATCGATTTGATTAATAACCTCACTGGTTGGAAAGTATCTGTTGATGAATTAATAAAAATTGGACTAAGAATTCAAACTCTTCGTCAAGCATTCACCTTACGTGAAGGGATAGAAATTGCTGCTAATAAATTACCTGGGAGAGTTATTGGATATCCTCCAGATAAAAAGGGACCCACAAAAGGCATATCCATTGAATATGAAGAATTTTATAAAGGATATTGTAATGAAATGGGTTGGAATCCTGAGAATGGCTATCCTTTAAAAGAAACTCTTAAAGAACTTAATTTGGATTTTGTTATTAAGGATTTATATTGACTCACGTTTTTATAAAACTATAGTTAAAGAAGTTTAAATTTTGTTTTTAAACAGGCTAGGAAAATAAAAAATGCAAAATTCAATCAAACCCGATTTGAAATCATTCATCAAGAATGAAATAATTAAATATGCTAAAAAAATAAAAGGAAAACATGCTCCAATCTCTGAGAATGCTAACAATACAGCTAAAACCTTAACTATAGAAAATATTTACGATTTAAGGAATAGATATAGAAATTATTATTTTTTTATTGTAAAAAATTTCACCAAAACACCAAAATTAAGGTATTTCTTAGCAACTTCATTAGCAAATAGTAGTTCTGATTTATTAGTTCAAATTGCAAGAGACCTTGCTATAAAAAATGATTTAAAACTAATTCAATATTCAATTTTTCCAAAAACTTTTCGAATACAATTGCTGATATTAAAAGAAATTAAGGAAATTAAAGACTTTATTAATCTAATCGAAAGTTTGAAGTCATATAGAACAGAATATCGTAATAAGTTAGATAAAATAAGGAATTTAGTAGAAAATGAATAATTTTTAAGCATACACACAATAATTATATTAATCACTTTAATAGTTTAGATTTCAAATTCCAAACTAATTCTAAAATTATAATAAGGTTAAAATAATGTCATTTAGAGAAAATACAGTGAAAATAGTAAGTACTCTTGGTCCAGCCTCGAGTTCAAAAGAAATGCTTAAAAAGTTAATTGACACAGGAGTGGATATTTTTAGATTGAATTTCTCGCATGGAACTCATGAAGAAAAAAGAGACTTAGCTGAAAGAATTAGAGAAGTAAGTAAAAATATTAAACATATAGGTATTTTAGCTGATATTCAAGGACCGAAAATTAGGGTTGGAAAATTTAAAGAAGATCAAGCCTATAGTTTAGGAATTAGTCAAAAAGTAAAAGTTTATGAAAAAGAAATTGAAGGTGATCAGGATCAATTTTCAATTCCCTTACCAGGTTTTCTTAAATCTATGAGTATTGGAGATAATTTTTTTGTTAATGATGGAATTATTAAAATTAAAGTTATTGGGAAAGAATCTGATCATATTATCGGAGAAGTTTTAGCAGGAGGAATGATCAGTAATAGAAAGGGAGTTAATATTCCTGCTGGAGAGTTATCTCAAAAAGTTCCAACGGATAAGGATATTAAAGATCTTGAATTTATTGCTAAAATTGATCCTGAATACGTAGCAATTTCGTTTGTATCTGGGGGAGAAGACGTGCTACATGTTAAAAGGATACTTGAAAACTATGGAAATTCTAAAATTAAATTAATTTCTAAAATTGAACGACCTATAGCATTAAGGAACTTTGATCAGATCCTCGAAGTTAGTGATGGAATAATGGTTGCTAGAGGTGATTTAGGTGTTGAGATAGATCCAGATAAGGTCCCATTATGGCAGAAGGAGATGATTTATAAGAGTAATCGGGAAGGAAAACCTATTATTGTTGCAACTCAAATGCTTGAATCAATGGTTACTAATCCCATCCCGACCAGAGCAGAGGCAAATGATGTATATAATGCTGTAATGGACGGAGCTGATGCAGTAATGCTCTCAGCAGAAACAGCGGTTGGAAAATTTCCAATTAATGCTGTCCAATACATGAATCAAATTGCTAAAACTGCGACTGAAAACATGCCTAAAAGGATACCTGATAAATATGATTCCGATAGATTAACTCATACTCAGACTTTAGGCCATGCTATCCATTCATTGGCAACTGAAATGGAAGAATTAAACTTTAGAGGTAAAATTTTAGTGATTACGAGAAAGGGGTATGGAGCAAGAATGATAGCAAAGTATAGACCTCCCTTACCAATAATTGCGATAACTCCCTATAAAAGAACAGCTAGGGAGTTAAACTTAGTGTGGGCTGTCCAGGCAATTCACATTGAAAATATTGATTTTTTTAATATGGACGCTGAAGAAATAATAGAACATTCTGTTAAACACGCTGTCAACAATAAATTATTGGATGAAAATGAACATGTAATAATTTTATTGGTATCAAGAAAATTTGAACGTAGAGGAAACTTAGTAGGGTTATATTATGTAGGAGAAATACTCGAATCAAACGCATAATTCTAAAAAAACAGCGGAATAGTCATATAAAAGTTTCAATTTTTGCCAAATCTGTAAGTATATTGATATATAAATAAATACTATTTAAACCATTTTTAATTTTTATAAGGTATAAATTGTAATTTACTAATAAAATCAAATATTTAAACAATAAATGAAATAGGATTGAGGCAAAAAAAATGAGCACAGAATGGAAACATGCGTCTTGGGTCTCAACTTTGGGAAAATGGGCTTGGATAATAGGAATTGTGAGTGGAATTGTTGACATTTTAATATCTATTCCTAGTATTCTCTTACTTGCATCTTTACCATTTGGGTTAGGGACAGTAGGTATGGGATATCCCATTTGGTGGATCATAGCGGGAATTTTAGTAATATTAATCTCATTCTTTGTAATTAGACCTAAATTCTCAAATAAATGTGCTAATAAAGATTGGGATACTTTATATGAGTGGATATTACCACTTGGAAGTATAAGATTCCCATGGATGCTTTTATGGGGAATAATTATAGAAGTGTTAGGATATGGATGGGGTGGATTTGCAATCATAATACCAGCATTAGTTTTAATTTTTGCCGGCCCAAAACCATATAAATGGAAAACTGAAAAATAATAAGTAAATTCTCTTATTCATTTTTTTTTTATCTTAAAAAATTTTAAGACTATCATTGTTTTTATATGATCTTGTTTTTTTGAAATGCATTATAATATCGAATTATTTAATGGAATAATGTATAATACTTTCAAAAAGTATAATAATGAAATATATACTGGGATGAAAATAGGAAATTCTCATTATTGGAATTATACGAATGCAAAATGGTTTGAAACTAAAATAGAACCTGATAAATGGAATTTTAACTTTGAGAGTATAAAAAAAAGAAATAATCCTGCCCCAAAAAACACAGGAGCAGCTATTAATACTAAATTTCACTGGTATATTATCGCTGATCAGATAGCAACGAAGATTGATACTAATTCTTATATGACTTCTATGAAAGGAGTTAAATTTAAAATCGGGCATAAGCGCCCCTATTGGAAAAATTTTAGCTATAATTATCCAGATCAACCAAGCTACACAGAAAAGATAATAAAAATATTGGAAGAAATCCTTTTTAAACTTAAAAATAAATAGTCAGATAATTTTAAAATTTAAGGATAATTACTCTGGATTTTTAATTGAATTAAAATTGTTCATAATGTACAATTTTTTCAATGGATTTTCTTTCTTTTACATCTCCCTTTGGCCTAATTGGATAACCTAGAGGTGTCATTCCCATTACTTTATATTTATTAGGGATCTTCAGCACTTTTTTAACTTTCTCCTCATTAAAAAAACCGATCCAACAAGTCGCTAATCCTTCTGTAGCTGCGGCTAAAATTAAATGCTCAAAACAAATTCCAAAGTCCACACCATAGTATTTTTCGCCGCTTTTATTCGTACCAGATCCACTGGGGGCAATAATTCCAATTATAAACATTGGAGCTTCAATAAATTTAGTTTCTTGTTCAATCGCATTCCAAATGGCTTTCACATTTTCTGGTTTCTGAACTACAATATAATGAACACCTTGTAAATTAGCCCATGTTGGCGCCAAACGCGCTGCTTCTAATATCCTGTCAATCTTTTCTTTTTCTGGCATTTCTGGTTTATAAGCTCGGAAACTCCTCCGCTTTCTTACTGTCTCATAAAAATCCATAATAAATCTTTTTATTCATTTTTAATTTTGAAAAAACTAAATTAATTCTAAATTTTTAACTTTTCCATGAAGCGGGTTTTTAATTATAAATAAAAAAAAGCATTATAAATTGACTTAATGTCAACCTAATTAGTTGAATTATTTTTTAACTTTTGATCTTCTTTCACGCTGTTAAATAATTCACTTCCACACTTAATACAGTTTTCCTCGTACCAAGAAAAAGGATGTTTACATTTAGAACACAACCACCGTTCTTTTTGTTGCTTTAACCAAGTTTGAACTCCAACTTCTTTAATAATATCAAAACTATGAACTGAAACATTATGATGCGGTAAGTTATATTTTTCTATTCTCTTAAATTCTTTACAAGGATATTCAGAACACTCATTACAAAGTTCTATTCCCTTTGATTGAGCACATTTGCGAATATTACACCCTCGACAATTTTCAAATAATGTTTCACTTTTACAACCATAGCATTTGAATTCCATATTTTGAATACTACTCAACCACTCGGCTGGTACGCAATCTGTACGATTTTGATTATATGCAGTCATTATAAAACAAGCTCCACAGTATAGACCGCAATACGCATCTAATTTATAAGTCATATGTAATCAATTTTTAGATATTAAGATCAAATAATTATTTAGATTAGGATTCTCTTCTCTTTTAAATCTTTTATATTAATAATAACCCTACTTAATATTCACTAAATTAAACTTATTCTGACATGATCATTTGATACTAGATTATCTAAATATTCACTTACTATTTTTTATATAGACCAAAGAAAATGATCAGAAAAATAATAATATCTATAGTCTCCACTATTACTAAATA
>JBHLRA010000158.1:0-7043 GCA_048883045.1 Candidatus Thorarchaeota archaeon
TTAGGTTATATATATTGGCTATTTACACGTGAAGCTTTAGCTTATTCTGTTTATGTTCTATTAGGAACAATTGGAGCTCCCATAGCTTTACTTGCCTGGATTCAGATCTATATGCCTGCCTTGCATCCAAATCAAAAGAATGTTGCTATAATAATTAGTATTGCAATTTCAATCGTTTTTTATGTATATCTAATATATTTCCTATTTATTTCACCAGGAGCACCAGTAGAGAACTTAATTGGTATCAAAGATAGTGCTATTGATATCTCATATAAAGGATTTGTATTAATATTTCTAGCATTTTCCCTAATTATAAGCACTATAACTGGTAATGAATTTGCAATTGCTTCATTGAAGGTGAAAGATAATCCAGTAATCTTATGGAAAGGAAGATTCTTAATACTTTCATTTAATTTATTTACATTGGGAGCAATAGGAGATGGATTTATTCCATTAACACCAGCAACATTAATAATTTTTAGGTTATTTATGATGCTTGCAAGTACTTTTTATTATATTGGATTCATAATGCCAAGTTGGATGAAGAAAATCCTTAAACTTGAATAAATCTAATGTTTATTACTTTTTTTTACTTATAATTTATGATGAGAACCGCTATTAGGACAATTATTCCTCCAATAATATTCCATAAAACAATTATTTCACTCCTACGAAGTAGAAAGGAAAATACTAATGTAAGGAACGGTTCAATATATAAAAATGAAGCGACTTTTGAAGATTTTAAATTTTTCTGAGAGTTTTGCCAAATATAATAACCTAAAACATAACATCCAAGACCTAAATATAATGCGGAAATAAGCAAGGAAATGTTTAAAAAGTTCTCGAAGAAAATCAAAATCTCTCCATTCACAAGAACAAAAAAGAATAATTCAAGAGTGCCAAAATATGCAATATATTTATTCATAACAATACTAGAACTAGTCTTCGAGATTTTTTTTGTTACTGTAGAATATACTGCCCATAGTAAAGGAGTTAATAATGCAAATAGATATCCCAGGAAATTAGGAGAATTGGGGGTAAGAGTATTAAAATTTCCTCCAGTTACTAATAAAAAACCTCCGATTGTTGCAATAGCAAAACCAATCATTTTTAATTTATTCAGCTTTTCTTTGAAGAAAAATAAAGCTAATATTGTAATTAGCACAGGCGTAATTAGACAAACAAATAATGCTGGTAAGGATGGGCCGATAATTTCAATAGCAGTGTATTGGGCAAGGAAAAAAAAGGATACACCAGTAAAACTCGCTAGTATCATTAACAGCCATCCATTTTTAGTGATTTCATTTTGATTTAAATCTGACTCATTCTGGTGGATTTTCCCTCGTTTAGTTACTTTATAATAGATATCAAGTATTAAAAATGATAAGGAGGCAATTATAAATCGATAAAAAGCAATAGATAGTGGTGGAACAAATTCCACAGCAATATCTACAACAACAAAAGAAAAACTCCAGATTAAAACCATAAGAGTTAGAGCAAGATATACCAATAGCATGGAAATCAAAGTAATTTTAGAAATTAGTTATCATTTAATCGAAAGCTTTCTACTAAAATAATTTATTAAAATAAATTAATAATAGAAAATTAAGAAAAATAATAATTATTTTTGGTAAAAAACTTCTTGAAGAAAATTAGCTATACTTTGCGTATTGGGATTATTGGTAAGAAAAAAACTATTGAGCCCGTTTTTTTCGAACGTTTAAAGATTACAGCTATAAAATCTAAAATTTCTGATGAGGATTATGAGTTTTTAGTTGTCTTTAAACAAATTCCAATTAAGATTAAGATATTTATTGCAGAAAAAATAGAAGAATTAATATTTAATTTCAATAAAATTAAAAAACTTGATGTTATAATTCTCCCTATAAATCTAAATGAACCTGCTTCGCTGCAAACTATTACTAAGCAATTAGTAGACGAATTTAATGAATTATTTTCTTTTCAAGGATTATCTATTTTAGTTGGAGTAGATTTTGAAAATATATTTAATAGATCCACTTCCGCGAAGTTTAGAATAAGTAGATACCAATTAGAAAAAATCACTAAAGATCTAAATTTAATCTATTGTTTTGAGATTATAAATAATAATAGCGACATAAATGAGATCTATAATACTATTTTTACAGAATTTATGATTAGATTTCAATATTCAAATCCAGAATTATTTGATGTCGCAAAGGATTATGGTAAGAAGCTCCTGAGTTAATCGATTAGTTTATTAAAAATTATATAATATTACTGTAAAAAAAAATACAAAAGTTATAATAACAATAAGAAACAAATTTAAATATATTCATTAAAAATACCAATTGATTAGAATTTTAAGAAGGAGTTAAATAATGGGAGAAGAATCAAATGGTTTATTAACGATAGAAAGGGATGAAAGCACTAGAAGAAAATGCCCAAAGTGCGGGGAAGAAAATAAAAACATGATCCACGAATCAACAGATAAAACGAATATAATTAATGATTATCCTAGAGTATACGGAAAGAAGTACCGCTGCGGACGCTGCGGTCAAGAATGGCGTGAAAAATGATTTTTTTTAGATATTCTTTAAAATTTGCTTATAAATTTTTATCTATATAGATTTGGATATATAATTATTATTGGACTTTCAAATTTAAAATTTCTTCTTAATTGGAATTTGTGCTTACTTTTTTCTTTATTATGGAACATCAATTTCAAATACTTTAATTAATGATACTTTTAGAATTATATAGTCATTAATTTCATTAACAATCCTCATCTCCTTATATTTAATATATTATGGAATAGGGCGTCAACTGGAGTCAAGTTGTTATTTGTGTCAAGTAGTATTTAAGGAGAAAAAAGCAACAATAATAAATATAAAATAATAAATAATTACTATAACAAAAATTATAACAAAACATCATAATTACGTTAAAGTGAGTTTTATGGTATTTTTTCAACAACCTTTAAGTTCTCCTATGAGAATAGTAACGATCTATGGAGCACAAGGAATTGTTTTTGCTTGGTTTTTATATTTAGCATATCGTATCCTTAAACGAGATAGAAAAAGATTGAATGTGATTTTCGCAGGATTTTATTTATCAGTAGTCGTTGGAACTATATTCAATTTTATCTATGGTCCAATTGCAGATGAGGATATCGTTCTTATTTTAAATTTTATCACAAACTTTGGTGCTTTTTATGCTCCAGTCTTTTTCATTGTGTTTAATTTAATTCTACTGAAATCAGAAAAAGTTATCACTCCAACGAAGCAGCTTTTAATTTTCATCGGATATGGTATTTATATGTTTTGCATGCTTTTTTTCGTGTTGGCTGAGGGAGAATGGGGCGTATCACTTAATGCTACTACAAATTGGTCTCCGGTTTGGCATTTACCTTTCTTCCTTTATATGTTCTTAGGGGTAACATTATTCGCAATTATACCATTATTGTTCTTATCATTCCAGGTTTATAAGAAATTTGAAGATGAACAATTGAAACAAAAGTGGAAATTTTTCATACTCGGAGTTATTGCATTGATTGGATTTATGTATGCGATCTTTTTTGCAAATTTCTTGAATATTGCAGAATTGAGGACCGGTATAGGACTTGTTGGTTTAGTCCTAAATTTAATCGGTGGATACCTTATGTATATTGGAGTTGGGAGGCAATTGGAGAAATAATGCTTCCTAATTTTTTTTAATTTATTATTTTTTTATTTTCTTCTCCTTAGTTCATGAATTTTTTTATATATTTTTAATTTAATTTTTTCGACTTAAATTTTATTTTGACTGATTAACATTATTATATATAAATAGATTCAAAATAAGCTTCAAAAATAAAAGTTACATAAATAATAATTTTTCTCCTTAAAGCTTGAATTTGTGCATCATTAATGATTGATGAATTGATACGGGTAAGAGGTATTGGTCCAACAGCAGCAGAGAGATTAATAAATGCTGGTGTGAAAAGTATTGAGGAAATTTCAGATTCTAAACCTGAAGAGTTAGCTTGGATTAAAGGTATCGGGATGGTTTCTGCAAAGAATATCATACAAAATGCAAAAGAATTACTTAATTTAGAAAAAGGAATACAAAAAGTATTGAATTCAATTAAAGAAAACTTTGCAAAAAGTTGTCCTAAGTGTGGAGGAGATATGAATGAGAGATTGATAATACTTGGACCTGAAAGGAGAATAAGGGCAAATCAATGTGTTTTATGTAAATTTTATTTGCCGAAATAATCATTTTTAATTAATAAATCATAAAGATGATCTGTAAAAAAATAGAAAATTTATACTCAATTTAAACAAAATGAATTGATGTATTTTGTTAAAAGACGACGAAATTTATAAAGGAGATAAAAAAGGAATACGGTTAATTTGTCCCATATGTGAAAAAACAAAAATAGTAGAAGTACCTACAAAAGTGGTGAAAAACTCTAAAAGCCTTTTGACTATTTCAGTCCCTTCTAATTATATATGCCAACATGGCTTTCAAGCATATGTGGATAAATGGTTTGTGGTTAGGGGTTATCAAAATTCTGACCTTGAATTAAAAAACTTGGAAATCTTTGAAACAGGGAGCAAGAAGATTGATGATATTGTTACTTATAATGTATCCTTAATTATAAAAAAAGTAATAAATAATTTAAAGAAGAGTGAAGAAGACGGTGCAATTTTGGGGAGTGCTCTGTTTAATCAAAAAGGAAATGTCTTGCATTTTTCCTTACCAGATGAAATATTTCTTAATATAATACGTCAGATTGAACATCAAAAAGTAGAGAGTGAAATTAAGCTAAAGAAAATGATCTTTGAATTAGAAAATAATCAAAAAATTCTTTCTGAATTTCTAAAAGTTGAGGATGTTATTTTAACTTTAGTTATTCTCTTTCCCTCTGTTGTTAGTATCAGTGATGCGGAATGGTATCTGAACAATTTTAAAGAAACGGTTATGGTTTATGAGGATCCTTTGGAATTAATGAAGAAAGAGCAATCTAAAATGAAAAAAATAGCGGAAGCTCAAAAAAGAAAAACCACACGGAAAGCACCATCCAATTTTTGGATCTATTCTAAAATAACTTGCGATACTCCGTTAGAAAAACTAGATCGTATATATATTGATGAATTAGGGATTGAAATCGACAAAAAAAATATATTAAATCTAGAGGAAATCGTGCAAATTAGTAAAACCCGAACATTTAAAGGAAAAATCTATTTCTCTGAGAAATTTATACAGTTAATGGAAGGTTTGGCATTAACTATGAAAGATGCTTCAACATTATTAAGTAAATTAAATAAGAAACCATAAATTAGAAAATAAATAATAGTTTAGACTTTTATCCAAAATGTAAAAAGAAAGAAATATGATAATAAATAGAGTGAAATAAACACTATTCCTGCTTTTTTATCAATTTTCCGTCTAGTAGCAATTATTATAAAAACAATAAAACTTGCTCCTAATGTGTATAAAACAGTAGGAACTGCTAAGGCAGCAGTTACTGTTTGTGGGAATAAAACTTGACCAATTCCAATTGAAAGAGTTGAATCAACTATACATGAGCCTACAATATCTCCTATTGCAATTTGATGATGCCCCAATCTTAGTGCATTTATATCCACTGCTAATTCAGGAAGTGAAGTCCCCACTGCAACGATAAAAAAACTAATGATATATTCATGTATGTTCAGAGCAGAGGAAATAACAATTACTGATTCCACAATCATATAAGCTGCAATGGTTACACCACCAAATCCTATTAACGATAATAAGAGATGATATACCTTCCTTTTAGGAGCTTTGATTTTCTCAATCATTTCTACTCTCTGTAAAATACTTTCTTTATTGGCATTATATATCAGCCATATGTAAATTCCCAAACTTCCAACCATAAAAATTGCATTTAAACGGGTAATATATCCCTTTTCTATAATAGAGAATATTAGTAATAATGATAACACTTCACACGAACCTAGAATTATAATATCCTTTCTATGAACGTAAAATGCTCCAGTAATAATTGGGAGTAGTCCGAATACTAGTGTTAATTGGGTAAGATCTGAACCTACAGAATCACCCACGTCTATATCCCCATGGCCTAATGAGCATGAAACAATGGAATTAAAAATCTCTGAGATATCAGTGCCAATAGATACTAATGTTATACCAATTATTAGTGGTGAAATCCCTAGCGCAGCTGCAAGAATTGCAGAATGTTTAACTGCTTTCATACTTGAGTAAATTATAAGAATTATTCCAATAGCCAGAACTAAGAATGCTAAAATTATCTGAATCATACTCCTTAATTTAATTTCTTTTAAATTTATTTTCCATTTCTAAAGAAATAGACGTGGCGTATATTTGCAATTCTCAGTAAACTTCATATATAAATATGCTAATGAGATATCTTATAATCACAGAGTATCTGAGTTATTATCGTCCAGATTTTATAATGGTAAGTTTATATTTATAATTATCCATTTCTTATCCAAAATAGTCCACAGAGAATCCAACAAAATAGTAAGATTATTATATAAGATTGCTAAATCTTAACTAATGGAAAACGAAAAACATGAATTTCATATCTCTATTGAAAAAGATATATTTGATAAATTAGAAGCTATCAAAGATTATCATGGAATTAAAAACGTAACTGAAATTATTCGATTTTTAATTACTAAAGAACATAGAGAAATAAAAAAAGCAGAATAAATTTCCAAAATAAATTCTAAGCTTAGATTCCTTAAGATTTTATTATTTTAAGCAATTCAGTAAATATTTCACCAGCACTCCCTTTTAGAAATACATCTGCTAGATCATCCAAAATGGTATTTTCTCGATTTATAAAGATAAGCCGAGCTCCGTATTGTTTAGCAATAGAAGGCATATAATTAGCAGGTGATACTAAGAGAGAACTACCCACTACAATTAAACAATCTGCATTAGCAGATTCATGCATTGCACCTTCTAGAATACCATGAGGGAGAGATTCACCAAATAAAACTACTTTAGGTTTGATATAGCCTGAACACTCACATACGGGATATTCAACA
>JBHLRA010000159.1:0-3207 GCA_048883045.1 Candidatus Thorarchaeota archaeon
CCAAAATAACTAGGAGAACTCACATATTTAAACATACCACCATAGGGTATTTTAAATTCAGTTTCTCCGGGTTTTCTTAGATTTCGTATTATGTGATCTGAATGAAGATTGATAATATATCCACTAAAAAAGATTAATATCCCAATAATGAACAATGGGTGAAAAATCCAAAACGTATTATAGGGAGGAGAGAAATAATAAAGCCATCTTGCCTGTAAATACGTATTAATACCATTAAATATAATTCCCATTATAATAATCGTTAATGGCATTGGGCTTTTTCCATGAATTAAAAGAGGGAAAATAAAAGTTCGTTGTAAATAATGCAACATCCATATAACCAGAAAAATAATGGGTACTAAAGCAGATTTACGATTTCCAATAATATAATAAATTAAAAAAATAATCACTGTTGGTATTTCCATTAGAATCCAACCAAGTTTATCATTAATCGTTGGTCCCCATTTTTTACTAATATGTTGCCCGTATCCTGCTACAATTTTTAGTAACACCAAGAAAAAAACAATTGAGGAAAAACCAAAACTGATCATTAGAAGTTTAAATATTACAAACTCATCCATTCAACTCAAATCTACTTCAATAATCCTCTAATTACAAAATTAAATTGTTTCTAAGTTTTTAACGTTTAGATTTTTTTAATAATTATTAATTTTATATTGAAATAGTGAGATCATGACCAGAGAAGATCAGCTAAAAACACGATTACAAAACGGTTCCTTCCGTGCAATAATATTTGACTTTGATGGCACATTATTGGATATTCGTCAAATAATTGAAAAGTCAATCGAAGAAGTATTGGAAGATGAGGTCAAGCAGATAGAATTTGACATGGATAATACCATTCAAGAGATTGGAGCTTTATTAGAGACTATTCAAGGATATCCTTTACCCAAAATCTTACTTGAATCATATGAAATCTTTAAATATATAACTGCTCTAAAAACTTTATCTTATTTTAAGCAATTACGTATTGCTGTAAAAATTTTTTCAAAATATCTAGAATACTCTAAAGAAGCGAATTTTTTCCCATCAGTTAAACCACTGGTGAAAAAGATGAAGAAATTTTATGATCTCTTTATTGTCTCTCATAATAAAACAGAGACAATTATTGAGCATCTTGAAAAAGAAGGTTTAAGTGGGTTTTTTAAAGGTATTTATGGGAGTGATAAAATTCCAATTCAAAAACCAGATCCTATGGCACTTCAACCCCCACTTGAAAGTTATGGAAAAAAGAATAGAGATGAGTTTTTAATGATTGGAGACATGCCATCAGATATTATTGCTGGGCGTGAAGCAGGCATGTGGACATTAGGAGTAGCGAGTGGGGTATCAAAAAGAGAGATTTTAATGGAAAACAAACCAGATTTGCTAATTAATTCACTAGATGAATTATTACAATTAATAGAAAAAAATTAAATTTTTATTTTTTCCTTCAAGTTTCTTAAAACTCAAAGTTTAGAGACATTAAATATAAAAATGAAATTCGCTACTATTTGTTTAATTTAATTTATTGAAAAATAAGAATATAACATTAATGTCTAAAATAACAGTAAGAGAGTTTTAAATAATGACTTTAAAAAGAAATAAGCGCTTTTTTGTATTTTTGTTGATTCTTTTGACTACTACAATGACACTCAGTTCTTTTATTTTAAATTCTCAAGCAGGATTCTATATACCAGAAGATCACCCAAATAATAAATGGCATTGGGAGGTCGATGTAGGAGATCAGCTTTATTTTGAAGGGGAATTCATTATTACTAATGTTAGTACTGGCGAGGTGGATATGATGTTTAAAGATATATGGATTTTCAACATTACAGACATTGTCAATGCAACTGTTGATTTATTAGGAAAAAATAATGTGTCTTTGGTTTTAGCAACCCAATGTTATGATAATGTCAGTTCAGGTAAGTTAGAAGCATATGGTCCTCCAAGTGAACTTGCACTTTTTGGATATAATAGCAGTGACCCAATAAAGCACAGAATCAGAGCAGGGATGAATGGGATGCCCTTTATACTCCCTATTAACGGTTCAAACGGCTTAGAAGTTGATGTACTGGCACCAATCATAAATGAAACAATGTATTATCCTGCTGGACAGATGGGAGCATATAGTATATTTAATAACTTTTCGTCTAATAAAGATACGAATACCATATATTTCTCTAATTCTACAAAGAATTATTTCATTGAAGGATCTTACTATGATAACGGAACAATGAATTATGGAAACGCATATTTTTGGGTTGATATGGATGATGGTCCAATGCTATTTAATGTCTCAATGACACAAGTATTTGATTATGATATCACCGATGAAATTGAGTGGGGTGTTAACATTGGAGATGAATTTTTCTATAATTCTGTAGAAAATCCAGATCCTGTTGAAGAGGCTTATGAATGGAAGATAAAGATTACAGGTTTTCCAGAACTTCTACTTAATAAATCTAATAATGGTTTTATTAGTGAACTAATGTATATGGTTTTTCAAGGTGTTTCTGCTGATAGGTTCATATGGAATGGAACTGATTATGAATTTGTAGAAAATAACTTAATCGGCGCTGCTAATAATTTTTATCCGCAATACTATGACGAAGCAGGAGAGATGGTAATGCCTTTCCTATGGCCTATTAATGTTCTACGAGAAGACATTGAATTTATGTGGAATCTTGATACTATAGGTATCTGGGAGGGAATGAACTATGATACAATAATTATTAATGAAAACGGTTTTTGGGAGTTTGAATTAAGCAACTCTATGGGCATAGATTATGTAAAATTAATTATAGATAAAACCACAGGCGTTACTCAATCGTTTCTAAACATTAATCCTGATGGAATGATGTTATATGAGATAAAAGCTCAAACATTAGTTGATTGGTCTGTTGATATTGGTGATGTCATTTATTACAAAAATAATCAAGAAAAATTATATGACATGAAAGCAACAGTTTTCGGAATTTATACACTCTATGCGAACATGTCTCTTGTTGTTCAGGAGTACAATTATATGGGGATTCCATTGGTATTGCCCTCAGGTCAACCAGAATATCAGTTTTTCTCTTGTCCAGTAGCTGAGATGGAATATTGGGATCCAGACACAGAATCTTGGAGTTATGCGATGGAAAACGCTATTGGTGTAGCTAATATATATTGGCCTGTAAGTCCCCTAATATTTGAAATGGG
>JBHLRA010000159.1:3307-7001 GCA_048883045.1 Candidatus Thorarchaeota archaeon
ATGAAGAATTACCGCTTGGTACTGCCTTTGCATTCTTTGATCAATTAATGATAAATTACAGTGCAATAGTTGGAAACGTTACCATGACAATGATAATTCCATCATCAATTGATTTATCTACAGTAGGATTTTTCTTCTATGCCTATAATATGAGTGGAACTGAACAATGGGATCCCGCACCTCCTGAATTCTATGCTACATCCGTTATATATAATTTAGTTGCAAATACAATCACAATTCAGATGCCCACGTTCCCATTTGGTTTAATCTCAGCAATGGCATATCTTGATTCAGAAGATTTACCACCAGAAATTCCAGGATATGATTTATTCTTCTTATCATTAGCAATCATAACCGTTTCTGCAATATTAGTCAAGAAAATTCATAAAAAGAAATAAAATTCAAAATTAATTATTCTTTTTTTTATTATCTTATTTTTCTTCTAATTGTATAATCAAATATGTAAGAATTTGCATGAGTAAATCAAAAACTAAATCATACTTTTTTGAGTATTACCTTAACCATTAATTTTTTATATAAACAAGTCTTTAAGTAAAATTAATTCAGCTGAATATATTGGATTTTATTAAAATTTAATACTATTTTTAATAATTCGTAAGTGATTAGTATGGAACTCGAAAAACTAGAGAAAAAAGGCTACGAAATAGCAGAAGAAATGGAACGAAGGAAATCCACTGAAGAAAAAATGCAAGAAGAGTTAAAATATGAAAAGCGACATCAAGATTGGACTTATAAGTTAATGAAATTCAATCCTATTGATCCTTTAAATGATCTATATCGATATATTATTAAAAGAATGGATTTAAAGCCAATAGAAGGACGTTTACAATGGTGGGCGGCTTATATCTATATTAAATGGGCAGTTCGTACATTCTGGAATTTTAAAGCAGAATATCCAAAAGGGAACATGTTTCCAGAATACGGTCCAGGTATATTAGTTGGTAATCATGAGTCTCACATTGATCCATTCTTTTATGGAGCGGCTTGTCATCGAAGAATTCGCTATATGAGCAAATTAGATAATTTCAAGACCCCTATAGTTAAAACTCTCTTCAATAATCTTGGAGCATTTAAAGTAGATCGTGAAAACCCAGAACGAGGATGGGAAAAAGCAAAGGAAATAATCCGAGGAGGAGAATGGGTTGGAATCTTCCCAGAAGGAACTCGTTCTAAGGATGGAACATTAGGAGAATTTAAAACAGGAGCTGTTCGACTTGCAATTGAAATGGATGTCCCAATAGTACCTATGGCGGTGATAGGTTCCATAAATGCTTTACCTAAAGGTAAATTAGTAATGAAACCCACTCAGGTTATAGTACGCGTTGGTGATCCAATTTACTATCATGATTATAATATTAACTCAGTATCTTATGAAGATATAAGAAGATTAACTGATGAATTGAGAACTATTGTTTGGGAATTACGTGAAGATATTTACGGAAAAGAAGATGTAGGAGAATTATCGATTGGTTCACCAGAGGAAGTTGAGAAAAAACCTAAATTTAACTTCATGAGTTATTTAAAAGATCAAGGGAAGGGAATTCTTAGACTTATTGACGATTCTTGGTATTCCCTTTTGAAGAGTTTGGAAGAATTCGGAGTGCGTAGACAATTTCAAAAAACAATAATGACATTTTCAGGGGAATTAGTTGGTTCTTGGTCTGATATAATGATGCCTTATAAAGTAATAGATTTTGAGAAATACATTCCTAAAGAAGGAGGAGTTCTTCTTTGTCCAAGTCATAATTCTGAATGGGATGTTCTTATATTAGCCACAACCTTAATTCGTCATCCTCCCAGACGCGTAATGTGGCAGATGGCAAAACAGTCACTATTTAAGATACCAATAGTTAATGCCTGGGTACGAAATCATCATGCTTTTCCTTTGAAACGAGGAGAACATGATGTAGACGCCTATAATTATGCAAGAGAACTTCTTGATCAGGGAGAATGTGTTTGTACATATCCTGAAGGAACTACAAATACCGGAAACGGTCAACTTTTAGAAGGTCATACTGGACCTATGCGATTAGCAATAGAATCTCAAGTACCAATAATTCCTATTGGAATAACGGGCACTGAAGCTACATACCCAAAACACGCGAAGATGTTAAAGTTTTATAAAGGTCAGATACTAAAAGCAGGACCTCCATTCATGGATCATCAGAAGTATTGGGGTAAACCAATGCCTGATTACAATGAGCTTAAAAGATTAACCGCAAAAATGATGGATCAAGTCAGAGATTTGCTTTTCTACGGCGTCCCAGATGCATGAGTTATTGAGGAACTAAATAGATGGAAGTAAGTGAGCAAAAAAGTCAGAAAAAAATTAAAGTAGGCATTCCACGTGCTCTTCATTTTTATAGATATTTTCCATTTTGGAAAAAATTACTTGAAGAATTAGCTGTGGAAATCGTTTTAAGTCCACCCACCAATAAAAAAATAGTTGAGGAGGGTGTTACTCATGGATTTGGAGAGCTCTGTATTCCTGTGAAGATTTATTATGGTCAAACATTAAAATTAGTACGAGATCATCCTGATTTAGATTACATTTTTGTACCTAGATATGTAGCAGAAGTTAAGGACGCTTATTTCTGCCCTAAGTTTTTATCTCTACCTGATGTGATTAAAATTTTACCAGAAGTACCGAAACTATTAAACTTCGAAGTAAATGTCAAGGAGTTTCCAATAGCAACATCTGCAATTGAACTTGGAAAACAATTAGGTAAAACCCAAAATCAAGCTTTAAATGCATATAGGGAAGCTCAAAAATATTTTGATGAATATCATAGATTTTTACGTGATGGAGCTCCAGTTAATCATGCATTACGTCTAGTAGAAAGAGATCGTCCATTTATTCTACCCAAGCGAAAGCATAAAGGAGACCTAAAATTCTTACTTTTAGGGCATGCTTATAACATTTTTGATACCTTTATCAATTTGGATTTCCAGAAAAAACTACGAGATCAAGGAGTCAAAGTTATAACAATTGAAAACTTACCAGAATCAATATTTAAAGAACCAGTAATTATTAATCCAAAAGGTGGAAGGCTTCGAAACTACTGGAAGCATGAAGAAGAGATTTTAGCTGCTATGCGATATTTCCTTACTAAAGGTCGTGAAGAGATAGATGGCGTTATTTTCCTTATCAGTTTTGCTTGCGGTCCAGATAGTCTCATCTCAGAATTAATTAAACACGACATGAAAGTTGTAGGATTACCCTTCTTAGAAATTATTATGGATGAACATTCAGGAGAAGCGGGGCTTTTAACAAGAGTAGAAAGTTTTGTTGAAATGGTTAGGAGGAAGAAAAAGAAATTAGAAGCTGATTCAAAAAAAAGAGAAAGAATGAAAACATAATTTATTAGTTTGATTTCATCAAGTATGATATTGCTTTTGAGCATTGAGCAATATCAGATATTGAAAGTTTTGAACTAATATCAAAATGATTAACACACGGATTTTGTTCTATAATAAAAATTAAGAAAAATAAAAAAATTTAAACCAAGTAATATTATTCAATATTGTAGAGTATACGAACTTAAAAGATTAAAGCCCAACCCTGTGTTTGACGTGAGCGAAGAAAAACTAGCAACACATAAAAGAAAAGTAGAAGCGATCTCTGAAATGGTTAGAAATGCGTACGATAACGCGAAGCCGGGGGAATATTTCT
>JBHLRA010000160.1:0-4569 GCA_048883045.1 Candidatus Thorarchaeota archaeon
TTCCACATTCTTTCTTGTGTTTCATAATTAACTCGAATTATCCCAAAACGCTTTGAATATCCTTCCGTCCATTCGAAATTGTCCATTAATGACCAAACAAAATAGCCTTTTAGATTGACACCCTCTTTTATAGCTTTACTTGCAGCTTCTAAATAACGTTTAAGATAGCTCAAACGATCATCATCCTGTACTATTTTGTTAACTATATAATCATCCTTACAAGCCATTCCATTTTCTGTGATGTATATAAGAGGATGGTTATAATCTTTATCGACCTTCTTTAGAAGATCATATAATCCATCAGGATATACCTCCCAACCTACATCTGAAACTTCAACTCCTCTTTCTGGTTTACTTGGTAATAGAATTTTATAAAAATCTTTGGGTTCATTTATTGGTTTTTCTAAATTCACTCGAGTACAACTGTAATTGTTAATTCCCAAAAAATCTGAGGGATTAGCTTTTAGTAATTCTAAATCTTCATCAGGGATTGAAGGGAAATTAAAATAATTTTCAATCAGTTCTAATGTATCAATTGGATATTCACCCTTAAAGACGGGGTCTAAATACCAACGATTTATAACGCCATCAACTATGGTAGCAGCTTGAATATCTAGTGATGAGTCTGTCTTAGGATAGACTGGATCCAAATTAAGAGTTATACCAATCAGACCGTCAGAATATTCAGAATCGCGATATGATTCTACAGCCCTAGCGTGTGCTATATTGACGAGATGAGTCATGTACATAGCTTCCGCAACATTCTTCTTACCATAAAGGCCAAGTAAATGAAGCCACATAATAAAAACTAAAGGTTCATTAAATGTTATCCATTTCTTAACACGATCTCCAAACTTATCGAACATGAACCTCGCATAGTCAACAAATGCGTTCACTACCTCACTACTCGCCCAAGCACCTATGTTATTTAATTCAAGGGGTAAATCCCAATGGTAAAGTGTAATTACTGGTTCTATATCATTAGCAATTAACTCATTAATTAAATTATCGTAAAATTCAACTCCTTTGGGGTTTATTTTTCCCTTACCAGTTGGAAAAATACGAGGCCATGATACCGAAAATCGATACGCTTGAAGGTTCATCTCTTTCATTAATTGAACATCTTGTTTATATCGGTGGTAATGATCACATGCAATATCTCCCGTATCACCATTATGAATTAAATTTTTAGTATGACATAATTCATCCCACACACTTTCTCCCTTACCATCTTCGTTCCAGGCCCCTTCAATCTGATAGCTAGAAGTTGCTGCGCCCCAAATAAATCCTTCAGGAAACTTTATTTCTCTCATTTTATTTTAAATATTGGTTTTTTATTACGAAATCTTAATAATCTTATTTTATAAAGTGTATATTTGTAATAAACATTGATATGGTATACCAATAAAACCTTTAGGTACAAATATAAAGACCGCTTTGATAATTAAAAAAACTTAATAGTTTTGGAGTATTTTTCCTATTAATTCTTTAAAATTAAATACTTGAAAGTATTCATCTATGTCATTAAATAAATTAAACCTTTTGGGTATGGAAGGAGTTATTTCAAATTATAAACGTGGGCGCCATACTATACATCAGAAGCACTGTATCCTAGTTTTCCCTAATATAAAATCAAGAAAAGAAGCTAATAAATTAATTGGGAGAACAGTAGTTTGGATTACTCCTACTGGAAAAGAGCTCAAAGGAGTTATATCTCGTGCTCATGGAAATAATGGTGCTGTAAGAGCCCATTTCAAGAAAGCAGGAGTTCCAGGTCAAGCGCTTGGTAAAAAAGTAAAAATTATAAAATAGATCTTTTGGATCTATATTGATTTTTCTTTCCAGTTTTATCTGGATGATATATGATACACCCATATTATAAGCTTTTTTTATGTCTCGGAATTTCATATTCTTCTGATAAAGCGATTTTAAACGAAATTTTTACTTTATTAGGTTGGGTTTAAGTATTAAAAATGTCATCAGAACAAGTTTGTCGTTTTTGTCATAGCTATGTTAAGTTAGCTTATTATTGTGAAGAATGCGGCTCTAGTTGTTGTTCTGATTGTCTCCATAAAAAAAAAGTTGATTTTTATATATGTCAAGATTGTAAGTCTAAAAACATTCGAGTTTTAGGCTCTGAAAATAAAAAGATCTGCCAAGATTGCGGTAAAACTAATATTATTAAATCTAATCAGGTTATGCGTGCTTGTCCTAAATGTGACTCGCCCAAAATCATTAATATTTATGAGAAAAAGGAAGAACTGGAAAAAAACTTTTTGGAATTGATAAAAAATACCCGCTCATTTGTTGATCCTTTAAAAGAAATTATTGAGAAGTTATATGAATTTCAATCAAAAATCAGAGAGGTTAGAGATCCTCCTAATAAATGTTACCACTTTCCTAAAATGGAATCTGATTTATTAGCTCTATTCAAACTATTTCTATATATACAAAATACTTTATTAGAAAAACTTAATATTCATTTTCATCAATTAAATCAAAATAAAGAATACTTTTTTGATATTTATGCGCAACCTAATTCAAATATAACTATTATTGAGGGTATCTTTGAAAATTTATTTCGAAGTTTTGGTTCAATTGAAGAGTTTATTAACATAAATATCCAGACATTTACTGGTAGTTTTGAGACTTTCGAAAAAAACTTACAGTTTATTGCAAAGATATGTTATTATTTTAGCACTTATAAAAAACTTATAAGACTTGCTGAAGGTGAGAAACCCGTATATGCTATTTTTGCAAAATTAATTAATGGATTAAATACTCAAGAGAAACTTAAGAAAGATAAGGGGATACTCTTTATTACAAATTACGATCTTTCGTTTATTCATGAATATGGTGTAGTTAAAAGGAAGCAAGAATTAGTATTTAAAGCGCCTGTTGAAGATTTAACAAGAATAAAGGAAAAAGGTAAGGTTTTTAAAAAACTTTACATCGAATTTGAATATGGAAAATATGAGTTTACTTTACCATCCAAAGCAATCTCTAGAGTAATTGAATATATCCTTTTAGCACGTTCATTTGATGAAACTACAATTTACGATGAAAAAACCGCAAAAAAACTCCAGCAAATTAATACAGATTTAAATAATTTAATCAACTTTATTGAGGAAAGTATTAACTCATTCTTTAGTATAAAATGTCAATATAATAAAAGTCACGAGAGCTTACATGCTAGCAATAAAGATCTCTCTAATCCTTTTAATGTGTATCCCAACCAAATAAATTATATTGCCTCCCAAGCACCATTTCGATTCAATCTACCTCAGAATATGGCGCAAACCTGGCATAAAGAGCAATATAGACCATTTCCAGATAATGCAAATTATCCAGGTATTCCGCAAAATATTCATCCTTCCTCATATCAAACACCTCAATTCAATTATGAGCAGCAAAGATTCTTTTTGCAAAATAATTATGGACAAAATCGTGTTCAAAATTATAATCCGCAAAGATTAAATTCTGATAATGAATTAATTAAAAATTTAAATCCATACAATTCCAACCAAATAGGAAATATAAATAGTGCTTATAATGAAGATGAATATTTTTTGAATAATGATAGGATTTTCCAAGATTATAATAGAAATCATTTATCGGATTTTTTTGATTCAGAATATAATTATCCAAATAATTCTTATAAATATAAGCGAAAACTCTTCAAATTAGATAAGGAAAAGCATGAAAAGATGACTGAATTGAGTAAAGAAAGATATAGTCTAAAAGAAACTCTGAAAAAATTAGATGCGAAATTTGATCAAGGTATTATATCTGAGGTTGATTATTTTAAAACTTTCAAGAATCTTCAAAAAGAAATTTATCTAATTGAAAAAAAAATACAAAAACTTCAAGAAAACCTGAAAGAGGTTGAAGAACTCAAAAGAAGTAGCAGAAATTTTGATAATAAACGATTTTATACATAATATACTGTTTTAATTTTATGCAATTTCTGCATATTTCATTTATTACATATTTATATTCTTATTACTACTCTCCATCTCATGGATATAGAGGAAGGATTATTCACTACAGTTGTCGGAAGTTGGCCTTTAAGTAATAACTATGACAATATGGTTAGAATTTTCACAGATTTAATTCAAATAGGTATTGACTTTCCGTGCTATCCTCAACTCTTATCTATGACACATCAATTCTTATCCCCTTTATCTCAAGAAATAAATCAATTGGAAGAAATTGATGAAAGATTTTATTTAAATGATGATTTCCAAGTCCCAAAACAACCTTGTGCCCTAGAATATGGAGAATTTATTATAAATTTTTTTAAGGAACATCCTGACCTAAAAACATCCATTATGGGTACAAAAGCTTGTTTGACTGGACCATTCACTTTAACATTTGAAATAATATTGAAAAATCAAATTGCGGAAGGGTTAAAACCAATAATTTTTGAAGAGCCACGAGCAGTTATGGTTGATTGGATTGTGGATAAATTTGCAGATATTATAAAGCACCTTGCTACAGCTTATAGTGATATGGGAATCAATATTATTTCGTGTGACGAACCAATTTTGGGATTATTAGTAGGCAGGA
>JBHLRA010000160.1:4669-6935 GCA_048883045.1 Candidatus Thorarchaeota archaeon
ATCTTAACCTTGTAGTTCCTTACGAAGTTTATCAATTTCGTCTTTCAGTTGATCTTTTGACTTAACTTCAGCTTCTTCTTCTAACTCATCAAATTCAGGAATATATTGTAAATCATCTGAAGGGATTTCAGGCATTGCTCCCCCTTGATCTAAAAGTATTTCAGTCTCTAGTTGATTTAATTCATCAGTTACATCAATAGCGAGATCGATCTCTGGATCTCCTGCCAAAATATCTGCAGCTTCTTCAATTTCAGAAACATATGCTTCAGAATCCTCTGCTATTTCAGCAACTTTTACAGGTGATGCTTTAGTTGCGATATATTCTAATTCATCTCTTATACCCCCCATTACATCACCTGTTTGTGAAATTAACATTCCTTCTTCTATCGCTTGAATCTGTCTTTCAATCTTTAATCTGATATTATTAGATCGATCAACCTTCGCTTGATAGGCTTTATATTGTACGAGATAACTTTTTGCACGATCTTTCTCTCCACGCTTCAATGCGATCTTAGCATTTTTGCGGCTTATCTCAGCGCGTTTGTTGTAATTTTTGTTCATCATATTTAGTTTGTGAATATGGCCTTTAGCTTTTGCCACAAGGTCGTCCTTTTCTTTTCCTTTTCGAGGAAAGAGCTTTTTCTTTAACCCGATAAGCGTTTCAACTCCAATAATATTTTATTTAATATCTGATTTATGAATTATATGATTTTTCTAACTTAAAAATTTAATATTATTTGCTATAATTATTAAAATAATTCTCATCAAAAAAGTTTAGCCTAGACCAATATTTGAGCACTATGAAAAAAATTATTTTGGATTTTGAATCTAAGGGTGAAAATTTCAAAGAGTTGGTTCAAGAAGCACTCAATAATAACTTTATACATTTCTTAATTTCTAAAGAGACAGTAAAAGAATTTGAAAAGATTGAAAGATTACAGTTATACTCTAGGGATCTTGACATCCCTTCTAAATATTTGATTTATGCTGATAAGAAAAAATTCGAAGAAAATCTGAATAAGGTGAAATATAGGTATAAAAACTCTGGCTTTTTCATTAATTTAAACAGGAAAGATGATGAGAGGGAAATAATTGAATTATCAAAAACTGGATATTTCGATTTCATATTAGTTTCTGCTAAGGATTGGATAATAATTCCCTTTGAAAATCTTATAGCTGAAATGCATTCAAACGATACAGATTTAATTGCACTAGTTGATTCTATTAAGGAAGCTAAATTAGTGTTTAATATCTTAGAAATCGGAGTTGATGGTATTCTCTTCAAGCCAAATGATATAGATGATATTAGTAAGTTGAAAAATATGCTACAAACAGAAATTTATATTGACTTAACTATAGCTAAAATTACAAATATTCAACATATTCCTGAAGCTGAGAGAGTCTGTGTCGATTCCACCTCCCTCCTTAATATTGGAGAGGGATTTTTAGTAGGTTCTACTGCAAATGGATTTTGTTTGATTCATTCTGAAACAATTGATACAGAATTTGTTTCTCCAAGACCATTTCGAGTGAATGCTGGAGATGTCTCATCTTATATTTTAGTACCTGATGATGATCCTGAAAGAATTTATTGTACAAAGTATCTTAGTGAATTGAAAGGGGGAGATCGAGTCTTAGCTGTTACCTATAATGGTGAAGCGAGAATTGTTTCAATTGGTAGAGTGAAAATTGAAACAAGACCTATGCTTAGATTTGAATTAGAAGTTTTACAAGATATTAACAAATTAAACTTAAGCTGTATATGCCAAAATGCTGAAACCATTAGATTAGTTGATTCTAATGGAAAAGCTAAATCTGTCGTTGATGTAAACGTAGGAGATAATGTATTAGTACATATTGGACCTGGTGCTACCCATTTTGGCAAATTAATTACAGAATCTATTATTGAAAAGTAATAAGATTTAAAGCTTTTCAATTCAATGAAAATTCCCTTGAAAATAAAAGAGCGCGGAATACGAATATAAAGAAGCTGGTATTAGCGATCCTCGCAAACAGTGAATATATTGAATATAATTTAGTGAGATTTTATATCTAAATCTAAAATAATTTAAACTATACTTCAATTATTAGAATGCTTATTTCTAAAGATTTGACAGAATTAATTGGGCTTTTACTTGGAGTTGGGTGTATAATTTATACATAATAATAACGATGCTTTAATATAGGGAATTATTTCTATTTTTGAAGGTTTTGTAAAATATGAAAATTTTAGATGATGAAAAATTTATCAGAAATGTGGAAAGCT
>JBHLRA010000161.1:0-6824 GCA_048883045.1 Candidatus Thorarchaeota archaeon
CAACGATTTCTAACTCAGGCTCAAAAGATAGCAGAATCACACGGTATAAAACGATTAGCAATGAAAATTTCACACGAACATGATAAGTTGCTTACACAATTAAAGATCTGGGAGAATTTAAAAGAAACAGAAGTATCTTTATCAGAACGCTGGAAACTCGCTGATTTGACCCAGCAAATGGAGAATATGGTAAGAAAACGAATGGTTGAACCTCCTAAAATCTCAGAAGAAGAGCCTGTCTCAATTTTTATCATATCAGAAGGAGGCACACTTTTATTCTCCCACTCATTTATCGATCAAATATCTTTTGAATCGCATCTTTTTAGTGGATTTTTAACAACTATTGATTATTTTATTAGGGAAATGTTTTCAGAGGGATTAGACCGCGCAATTTTCGGAGAACACACTCTACTTCTAAAATCGATTCCACCTTTTTTTATTTCTTATATTTATAAAGGGGACTCTTATCATGCTCTTCAAAAACTAAATTACTTTATTGATCACATTCAAATGGAAGATATTTGGCAAAATTTACTTAAATCCTTTAGAGTAAACCAGTCTATTCATTTAAAGGATATCCCTTCACTTGAATCCTTAATAACAGAGATATTTATCACAAAAAGTGTAATATTTAGTGAAATATAGCTTAAGATTTAATGAATAGTTATTAATCCTAAAATCTTAAATTACTCCCTATCTAATTTTACATTGAAAATAAAATATAATTTGACAGTATTTGATTTAATGCCTAATTCTAAGGAGTTTGGATTTAAAATCTCTATAATTGGAGATGGAGGAGTCGGTAAAACCTCTTTAATAAATAAATTTACAAAAGGAAAATTTGAAAAAGACTATATAAAGACTATAGGTGCCCAATTCTCGAAATATGAAAAAGAAATTGATGGAGATGTTATTAAATTAGTATTCTGGGATATAGCAGGTCAAGATGATTTCAATTTTCTCCATCCTTTATTTTATAAAGAAAGTAGAGCATGTATTATTGTATATAGTCTTGAAGAAAATGAATTAGGAAAAGACAGCTTATTGCACATAGAAAATTGGTA
This sequence comes from Candidatus Thorarchaeota archaeon, assembly GCA_048883045.1. Taxonomy (GTDB): domain Archaea; phylum Asgardarchaeota; class Lokiarchaeia; order Sigyniarchaeales; family SOKP01; genus Loki-b32. Next base: position 1,065 of record JBHLRA010000161.1, read on the forward strand.
TAATGAATTAAAAAAGTACTGTGGTGACATTCCCGTTGTTTTATTTGCCAATAAGGTCGATTTACTTAATGAAAATGATTTAAATGAATCAGAAATTCAAAATTTAGTCAATAATTTAAACTTTTTAGGGTATTATATAACTTCAGCAAAAACAGGTCAAGGAGTAATAGAAGCATTTAGTACAATTATTGAAAAATTATATTATAAATCTAAAAAATTAGCATCTCAAAAATAATACTTTTTTATTTCCCTTTTATCTGTGATATCTCTAAAAGAAATAGATCTGCTATAGCATTCCATTTTTGTTTAGTTTCCGGATCTGAAATACTTGTTTTTGTTAAATTCTTTCCTTTTTTAAGATTCTGAAGAGCTAAGTCAAAATTTTTAATTTCTTTATAGCAAATGCCTAATTTAATAAATGTTTGATTAATAAACCAAGCATCAGAAGCCACTTCTATTGCTTTTTTAAATTTTTTAATTGCTTCTCCATACTTCTCATCAGCCATTAAAATTTCACCATAAGTATCAAGATATGTCCCATTTTCTGGTACATTCTTAGTAAGATCTTTAAGAATTTCTAATGCTTCTTCTTTTTTGTCTAAATAAAGCAACCAATAGGCCTTATAATTAAGGAGATCATTATTTTCCGGATACCCTTCAATTAATTCTTCGATGATCTCTAAACCACTCTCGACATAACGCAATCTTCTAAGAACAGAAGCTTTTTTCATCTTAATATCAATTTCATGTTCTTCAAATATCTCAAGCATCTCATCCAATAAATTCAATACATCCTCTAATTGTTCGTAATAAAGCAAAATTGATACTTTTGCATTATATAAATCGATATTATATGGATCAGACTCGATTTCTTTATCAATCTCTCTGATTTTATCCTCAAATTGGTCTTTAAAATCCTCAGAACTTTGCATTTGAAATAATTCAATCATATCTTGCCAAATAATTCCTTCAAGTTTATCCATCGTTTCTCTAAGTTCGACTTTCGCTTCAATCTTATAGGCCAAGTAATTAATGTATTCACGTAAAAATTCACTTAAAGACTCTTTAAAACATTCATTAAACAGAAGGCCACAAATATCATCTAATATTTTATCTATAGTGGTATGCAAATCTATTGATCTTGAAAATAACTTACTTAAATATGTGAATTTTGTGATATGATCTTCTACTATTGCCCGAAGCATTATCTCTACTCTTTCATTTTCCTGGAAATAATATACTTCAGTTGGAGGAAGTTTTAATTTGAAAAATTTGATTGGATATATCTGATTTTCAACGATCTCATCAATATAATACTCCAGTTTAGATTCTTTAATTCCATACGTGTCAGAAAAATCTTCCATCGAAATATAATTTGGATATTGATTAGGATGATTCATTGAAAGGAAAAGTAGAATCTTATCAAAATCCTCCTCATCCGATAGCATAGCTTTCACTCTAGCATAGTCTAGCCTTAAAACATTGTTAAGATATCTAAATTGAATATCTTCATTGGTAATGTTGTACGCGTCAAAAAATTTTATAGTTTTTCTTGTGATCTCTTCAATTCTTTTGCTTTCCTCGTTTAAAATTGACTGCTTGTCTAAGTCATAGTTTTGTAGCATCCTTGAGTACTCTATTTTACCTGAACGGGTAATATGGTACTCTTTATTCTCTTTTATAACAAATTCTTTATCGATTAAAAGATTCATATTCTTTGATAAAGATGACTGATTAATGTTTAGAGGTTCAGCGAGAAAATCTGACCACCTTAAAGCTGAATTATTGTATACCATCCATAGAATCCAGTCATCATAGTTCCTCCTTCTTTTAATAACTTCAGGTGGATAATTCAATCTTCTTTTCTTGCCACGGGACCTTGATATATCATTAAACCTTTTTTCGCCTTCAGGAGTTATCTTATAATGACCTCTAGAATAATTGTCTACATAACCCTTGCTCTTTAATATGTTAAAGTATTTAGATAATGTTGATGTGCTAAATCCAAGGGGATCTTGGGTAAAATCTGACCACTGACATTCATCATTGTTCGCTAACATCCACAGAATTATATGTTCAAAATTCTTTTTTCCAAATTTAGGCTTTTTAGATATCTCTTTAGGAGGATAATTTACTACACTCATAGTGTTTGAAATCTAAAATTATGTTCTTTAATTTATAATTAGGTTTTACTACTATTTAAATTATACAAACTTTTGTAGAAATTCGAACTTCGAAGGAAGTTTTATCATAAAAACTATATATCGAAGCATTTCCATATTAAATTTAAGAAAAAATAAAAAACAAACCAAAAAAAAGTGATAAAAAAAATGAAACAAAAAGCAAATAAGCAATTGACAGTAAAAACTGCTGGATTTGTTGCACTCCAAGCACTAACTAGATAATTTAATTTTTTTAATTTTTTTCTTTTATTCTTATCCTCTTAGATATATTAGTTTGATTAGATTTATAATTAAACTTAGCTTAATGAATTTATAAGGTTATAATCCACATTAAATGTAAAAATGTCTTATCTTGAACTAAATGAATTATCAGAAGTTGAAAATCTCTATGATGCATTTAAGGTAGATGAAGCTATTGAATTATTAGACGATTTTATTCAGCGTGAAGGAATTACCCTACAGCAAAAAGTTTCATACCAGTTAATCAAAGGCCATATTCTAATACATCAGGGAAAACTCAAAGATGCATTTAAGTTGGGAAGGAGAATCTATAAAGAAAGTCAAAAAACTGGCGCACCTCTCCAATCATTTGATGGATTGTCTTTGGTTTCGACAGTCTTACTTTTATTTGATAGATTTGATGAAGCACTCGAAGTAATACAAAAAGCCGAAGATTTATTAAAGCTTACCTCTCAAATCTCCCAAAATGATTTATTGCAAAGAAAAGCTTTAATAAGCGTTTTTAGGGGATCGATAGATTTCAGTAAAGGTAATATGGAATTAGCAGAGAAACGCTATGAATGGACCATAGGGTTACCAGAAGAAACTAATGTCACACTTTTTAAAGTTTGGGCTCATCTCCAAATGACAAGTATTCTGATTAATGTAAGAAATAGATTTGATCTTGGTTTGGAATATACCAAGAAAGCATTATCCCTTGCAAAGGAGATTAAATTTAACCACGCCTGGATTGCTTCGTGTCATACCAATTTAGGAGTATTATATTCAAAACTAGGTGAATATACACTTAGTATAGAACATAATATGAAGAGTCTACGACTCTATGAAAAAATTAAAAATATACCATGGGTAGCTAGTCTAAAAAGTAATATAGGGGGTAATTATATTTCCACCGGTAATTATGATCTTGCTTTGAAGTATTTGGAGGAATCTTTAATAATTTGGGAGCAGAATCCTATAAGAATAGAATTTTGCATTTGTAATTTGATCTCTGTTGCTCTTGAAAAAGGAGATACTGAACTTGCTCAAAAATATTTTCAACGTTTAGAGGATTTACATAATAAGAGAAGTAAAGATACTGATCTCGAAATAATGTACCAATACTATAAAGCTAATATGTTGAAAAGAAGCTCTCGGATACGAGATAGGGCTAAAGCTGAAGAATTATTAAAACAACTCCTTGACAAGATACCGACTAGATTTAATATTTTCATTGATGCATATATCGACCTTTGCGATTTACTTCTTTCAGAGTATCGTATAGATCAAAATCCAGAAGTATTTAAGGAACTTAATCATAATATTGCTCAATTATTAACTATTGCTGAAAATTCAAATTCTTATTTGATTTTCTGTGAAACATTCATATTACAAGCAAAATTAGCTTTAATAGATCTGGATATTGGAACAGCCCGGCGATATCTAACTCAAGCTCAAAAAATAGCGGATTCATATGGTATTAAACGATTAGCAATGAAAATTTCATATGAACATGACGAATTACTTAAAAAATTAGACATATGGGAAAAACTGAAAAAGTCAAAAGCACCTTTATCTGAACGTATAAAGTTAGCACAACTTGATGAACAGATGGAAAGTATGGTCCGAAAAAGAGAAGTAGTAATTCCCGAGATTGTTGATGAGGATCCTATCGTTCTTTTGATTATTTCAGAAGGAGGACGTCCATTGTTCTCTGAATCGTTTGCTGAGGAATGGGCTTTTGAGGATCATCTATTTGGTGGTTTCTTAACTGCTATAAATTCCTTTAGTGATGAGATGTTCTCTAAAGGTCTTGACAGGGCTAACTTCGGAGAATATACAATTATAATGAATTCTCTCCATCCTTTTCTCGTGTGTTATTTATTTAAGGGACAATCATATTTAGCACAGCAACGAGTGGCAAAATTCATTGAAAATGTTAAACAGGATGCAAACATATGGAAGACGTTTAATGATTTTAATCAAGCGTCTCGATTAGTACAATTAAAAGATATTCCTTCCTTGGAACCAATGATAAATAAAATCTTTGTTGATAAAACTATCCCCCTAATTGCGTAGGTTTGAATTTTCATTGATAATTTAATTATATTTAAAATGATAAATAACTTAATATATAACTTGTATATTGAAAATTAGAATCCAATTTTTTCTAAAAATATGGATGAAAATATGTCCAGTGATGAATCTAAGGAGCTTGCTCAAGCAAAAAAACTCATTGATGAAGGCAAGTATGATGAAGCCCTCCAACTCATTGACAGTTTCGAGCAAATAAAGGGCCTCATACTACAGGATAAAGTAGCATGTCGGCTCCTCAAGTGCAACCTTTTATATTGGCAATGGAAATTTGAGGAAATGCTTAAAATAGCAGATCAAACCTATAAAGAGAGTTTAGAGTTGGGAAGAAATCTCCAATCAGTTGACGCCTTAATCCTCAGCGCGAAGGCTTTAAAATTTCTTGATAGAGAAGAGGAAGCTATTAATGTCATTAACCAAGCCGAAGAATTGCTAAAGACGTTTACCCGAGAATTACCAGAAGACATAATGAAACGAGAAGCTCACATTTTTTTAGTTAAAGGTATATCCATTCATATAATGGATGATCAACTAAAGTTCTTAGAACAGAGCTTAGTTTTGAGAGAGAAATTAGACAATAAAGTTATGATTTCTGAATCCCTTTATTACATCGCTCATGTTCTTGGTACACAAAAAGGTGAATTGAATCATGCCATTAAATATTTAAAGCGAAGCTTATTATTAGCAGAGGAAAGTAATAACAAGTATTTTATAGCTCAAAACTTGCTATGGTTAATGCTTTTTCATATTACTAAAGGTGAATTAGATCGAAGTCTCATATATGCAGAGCAAGGTTTAAAATTACACGAAAAGATTAATAATAAACAGATGATCGCAGGTTCACTTACCCAAATTGGGAATATCTATAGATATAAGGGTAACTTTAGTCGGGCTTTAGAGTATCTAGAGCGCGGTCTAGCATTAAGAGAGGAACTCGGAATTAATTTAACAACATCTACAACTCTTGCCAATTTGATATTTGCAGCAGTCGATATAGGCGATCTTGAATTAGCCCAACAATACTTCAACCGCTTAAAACAGCTCAACGAACAAGAGGAAAGTAAATGGATTAATTCAGCGTTTCGCTTTTGTAATGCCATCCTACTGAAAACAAGCACACGAGCTAAAAATCGGGTCAAAGCAGAAGAAATATTTAGAGAGATTATTGCTGAAGAAGGAACTCTTTCAAAAATTGATGCATTATTAGAGCTTTGTGATTTATTATTGGTTGAATTACGCATAACTAATGATGCTGAAGTGCTAA
>JBHLRA010000162.1:0-6693 GCA_048883045.1 Candidatus Thorarchaeota archaeon
TCGCATATCTCATTTATTCTAGGTTTAAAAATCTCTCGAAATAGTTTAGGGCTAATAAAAGGGCCTTTATTTTCACCAAGATCATCACCAATTTTAATAACATCGATAATATCTCCTACATAACCACATATTACACCTAGTGAATTTAAAAAGAATTCTAGCAAAAAATCAAGGAATTTTTCAACTTTAGACCTGTTTCGTACTAAGTCAATTAAGAATCTGTCTAATCTTCTAAAAGAATTTGCAAATTCGAAAGATGTACTGCCTAAATTAAGTGCTATTAACCTATTGGATTGTTCTTTTAAAGTTATTGCATTTTGTCTTAAAGTTTTCCAAAATTTTTTTTGACCAATATTACTGAAAGGAGGAGTGGTTACAGCAGCCCAAGGATTTTGATTAATCATTTTTTGAAATTCTGAATAATTTGTAGGATAATTGTCCTTACATGGGTAATACGTCTGATCAAAAACTAAAGCATCTTTTGTCATCCTAGCAATTATTGTACCATCACTATGGAGAATATCATAGGAATCATCAGGATTATGTATTGGTCGAAACCAGTTTGGATACTGCAAATCATATCCATTTACATGAATATCATACCAATCTTCATCTTGAGTATTAAAAGTCCTACCAATGTCTAAGACATCAACTTTAAATAAATCAAGTACATTTTGCTCTGGGATAGCCAATTGCTGCATAAGGTCGTAAACTCTTATTGTCCCTGAATTAATTCTTAGATGTTGTTTTAAGTTATAGTAGGCGATAGCGGAAATACCTGACACTGGAGTTCCACCTAAATCAATTGGTACTCTATCTGGTTCTTTATGGCAAATACTAGTAAGTACACGTTCTCGAGAATTCATAATATTATTATTTCAGATTATTAATTGATGTTTTGAGCACACTTTCAAATTTATCACAGATATAATCGGCATCTTCTTTAGTAATATTGAGTGGAGGTTTTATTTTAAGTAAGTTACGTTTTAACAATTTTCCTGTTCCACTCAGATAGGGCATACTAGGTCCAAAGTATATATTCTGTCTAACGCCCTCATGAAGCATTTCTTCCATAAGCTTTGTATTGGGTTCTCTCGTTTTTTGATCTTTTACTAACTCAATTCCTATAAATAAACCTGGTCCACGAATATCACCCATAACATCATAATCCTCTTGGAGTTCTTTTAATCGTTTAGTGATCTCTTTACCTCTTTCTTCACAGTTTTCTCCAATTTTGGCTCTTTCAATAACCATAATGGATGCAAGTCCCGCTGTACACCCTATTGGTGTATTACAAAAAGTGGTATGATCTTCAGAAGGACCAAATCTTTTCTTTATCTTTGTTGATACTATCATAGCTCCTAAAGGAAATCCTCCCCCAATCGCTTTAGTGAAACACATCATGTCAGGTGATACATCAATTCCAAGTTCTTTTTCATATTTCTCTGTTAAAGTAAAGTATTTACCTGTTCTCCAAACTCCTGTTTGTGATTCATCATATATTATGAAAATTTTCTCTTGTTCACATACTTCTCTTAATTTAATAAGAAAATCTGGTGGAAATGGGATATGGCCTCCTGCAGCTTGCCAAGGTTCTAATATAACTCCTGCTAACCTTCTTGAGGTTAAACCCATTAAATATTCTTTTACAAGGTTAAAACACTCTAAATTGCATTGAGGATCTTTTTCACCATATAATCCATTTTTATAATTCCATAGACATCGATAGCAATATGGCTGTGGTACCCTTGTAAAGAAATCTACTCCAAATGGTCTATACCTAGTTATTACGTGGAAAGGTTGAGATGCTGTAATCATTGCTAAAGTATTTCCATGATATCCCCCTCGAAAAGTTAAGAAATGATCTCCACCTCTGGATGCGATTAAAGCAAATTTTACAGCGGATTCAATTGCCATACTTCCTCCTTCATTATTAATTGCAACTCTTCCACCTTTCAACCTGCCAGGACATAATTCAGATAGTTTATTGATGAACTTAGCTCGAGAGGGAAATACACCTTCCGATTTAATATGAGTAACTCTTTTCATTTGTTCTGCCACGGCATAATTTACATCAGGATGGGCAAATCCCAATGCTAAGGACCAAAACTGAGCAGTACAGTCAAGTTTTTCTGATATTTCTCCTGTTTTAAAGTCCCTTACAACAACCCAAGGAGAACCTGGTTCTTTAGCTTCAATAAAAACATTGGTATCATAATAATTCTGTAATAAGTGTTTATCAAATAATAATAATTCTTCCTCATTCACGCCTGATGAAATTGCTCTTAATTCCTCTTTACTTAACACTTTAGGATTAAATTCAACCATTTTGACTCACAGTTATATGAATTTGATTCAAAGTTATATAATATATGAAAGGATTAAAAGTTTTAAGACTTATAAACAAAAATTTTATTATTTTAATTTTATGCTATTTCTCCCCATTTTGAGAGGAATTTTTTTGCTTTCTTCACTGTGCTAGGACTACTACTATCTATTTGATTCCTAACGAATTCTAAAATTTTCTTTTTATCCTTTATCTCCTCAAAATATTCTTCGAAACTATTAATAATATCTCCCTTTATTAAATCCTTGCGACTTGGACTATGTTGAGTTTCATCTATACTTAATAAAATTTCAGTTATTCTAGAGTTTAAGAAAGGTTTAGCTCTTGCGATTCTTCCAACATAAATTGCCAGTTTTCTAGTAACAATCACACTTTTATCATCAATTAGTTTAAAATATTGTTCAAAAATCTTATCAAATTTATTTTGATTATCTATTGCTGTTAAGTTTGAAATAGTAGAGATTGCTATCGATTTATGATAAGCATTTTCAGATTTGAGTAAATCAACAAAAAAATTCCATTCAGGATATATTATTTCTGGATGTTTTTCACTTAATGTTTCTAAAGCAATCGCATTTGGATATCTGATTGAATCATCTTTGGCTCTTACTCCTGTTAATATATTTGATAGATTGGTTTTATCCTCTAATACTGACTTAACTATATCATCTGCTTTAATTTCAGCATCTTTTTTTTTTATTGTCATAATTAATAGAATCTTAAATTTGCTAAAAAAAAACTAGTTAGTGCTAAATTTTAAATTTTTATTATTAAGACTATATTTAATAATTTTTACTATATTTAAAAAACGAGTTATAGCAATAGGTTAAAATTTAACATTCAGCTATATTCTATAGATATCATGAAATAGATTCACACACTTAGAAATATTTTAATATAAGGTTGTATATACTCTTTATAAGAATGATTTCAAATAAACCTGCGTTAAAAATGAATTTAATGGAAGGAATGACATTAGTTGATTTACTCGCAGTTTTATTATTATCTTGAGCGATACAAATCCTTATGCTCTTTTTCTCTTATAATATCCTCGGATTTGTTCGCTTAACGGGAAATTTTAATTGAAAGAGATCATAAGTGTCAAAACACTCAAAATAAGAAATTAGTTCAATGGAGCAAAAAATGAATTAGATTTATTGATGTAAAAATGTATAATCCTCAGAAAATTGAGAAGAAATGGCAAAATAGATGGGAGCAAGCAAAAATTTTTGATGCAAACCCAGAAAAGAAAAGAGAGAAAATTTTTATTACTTCTCCATATCCATATGCATCAGGACCTACTCATTTAGGTCATGGGAGAAGTTTTATCAATGGAGATATATTTGCTAGGTATTATCGAGCTAGAGGTTATAATGTTTTATATCCTATGGCCTTTCATATAACGGGTACTCCCGTATTAGCGATTTCTTCTTCTATTGAAAGAGGAGATAAAATACAAATTGCTAGGATGAAAGAATATGTATCATTACACACAACAGATAAGATAAAAGTGGATAAAATTGTAAAAAGTTTTGTAGATCCATGGAACATCGTGAATTACTTTTCAAACACAATTAAATTGGATTTCAAGTCAATTGGTATGAGTTTGGATTGGCGTAGAGAATTTACCACTGGAGATAAAATTTACAATAAATTCATTGAATGGCAATATTCCCATTTAAAAAAGAAAGGATATATCGAAAAAGGGGAATATCCTATTTTATATTGCCCTAGAGATAAGAATGCTGTAGGAGAAGACGATATAGCCAGTGGAGATGAATTGGATCTTAACATAAATGAATATATTTGTATTAAATTCCCTTATGAGGATGGATTCCTCGTTGCTTCTACTTTAAGACCAGAAACTATATATGGAGTTACAAATATTTGGATAAAACCAAATGGAGATTATATTAAGGGAACTGTGAATGGTGAGATATGGTATATCTCTAAGGAAGCAACCCAATTACTAGAAAATCAAAATAAAAGAATTAATACTTTAGAAAGTTTTAAAGGAGCTAAAATTATTGGTAAAAAAGCTAAAGATGTATATGGAATTAAAGAAATTCCAATTTTACCAGGAGATTTTGTTGACACTGCTACAGCTACTGGTGTGGTTTATTCAGTTCCAGCTCACGCGCCTTATGATTATATTGCTTTAATTGACTTACAGAAGGATACAGAATTAATTAAAAAATTTAACTTAGAAAAAAGAGAAATTGAATTGATCTATCCAATTCAAATTATTGAATTAAAGGGATTCAAAGATTTTCCAGCAAAATTATATTGTGAGAAACATAATATCAAATCTCAAATAGAAAATGAGAAACTAGATTTAGCAACGAGTGAGAATTATAAAAATGAATTTTATAATGGAACTCTTAATGAAAAATGTGGCCAATATCAAGGTTTGAAAGTTAGTGAAGCAGCTAAACAAGTTTCAGAAGACTTAATTCGAGAAAATAAAGCTGATAAATTATTTATCCCGATTACAAAACATCTTCGATGTAAGTGTGGTGCTGAGATTATAGTTTCTATTCTGAAAGATCAGTGGTTTCTTAATTTTAATGCTGGAGATTGGAAAAAATATGCCTTTGAATGTCTTAAGAATATGAAAATAATACCTAATAAGTATCGATTAAATTTTGAAAACATTTTCAATTGGCTTGAGAAAAGACCCTGTGCAAGGAAAAGAGGTCTTGGAACGAAATTGCCGTTTAATAAAGAGTGGATAATTGAATCATTAAGCGACTCAACGATATATATGGCATTCTATACAATTTCACATAAAATAAGAACATATAAAATTAAACCTGAGCAATTAACTCAAGACTTCTTTGACTTTGTATATTTAGAGAAAGGAGATATATCAATTATATCAAAAAAGACAAAGATTAGTGAAGATTTACTTAGAGAACTCCAAAAGGAATTCCTCTATTGGTACCCTGTTGATCATCGCCATACCGCAATTATGCATATTTCTAATCATTTAAGTTTTTACATATTTCATCATGTTGCGATTTTCCCAGAGAAACATTGGCCGAAAATTATTAGTCTAATAGAACCTGTTAATGTAGAAGGTCAAAAAATGGGTAAATCAAAAGGTAATCTGATACCTCTCGCAGATATTCAAAAGCGTTACTCTGCTGATTTATTTAGGTTTTATATATCTCACGGTGCGGATTTTGGAGTTTATATGGACTTTCGAGAAAAGGAAATTAAAACCTTGAAAAATCATATAAACAAATTTTATGTCTTCATTTCTGAACAAATTAATCATTCTAAAAATGTTGTTGCTGGCTTTAAGGACATTAGTTCTAAATATTCAAAGGTGATATTATCTAAAATTATTAGAAAATTTATTGAAGCTCAAGGGGCTTTAGAAGAATTTAATATAAGGAAATATCTTCAGATTTCTTTTTACGAGATTTTTAATCTGGTCCAGGAATTTTATAGAGAGACTGACGATAAAAAGGATTTTGATATAGTTTTTAAATTGGTATATGAGGATTGGTTAAAGATACTTTCCTTAACGATGCCACATTTATGTGAAGAATTATGGGAAGCGTCTGGAAATGAAGATTTTATATCCAAAGTGGTCTGGGGAGATTTTAACAAGCAATATATCAATACAATCCTTGAAAATGAATTTGAATATATTAGCAATATTGTTGAGGATATTTATAATATAAAAAAAATAATGACATCAGAAAAAACTAATGAAATCTATTTATATACGGCTTCAAAGTGGAAATATCGCGTAGTAGATCTAATTTTTGTAAAAAGAGATAATATTAATGAAATTATCTCAGAATTAAAAAATGAAAAAGAGCTGATGACGCAAAAGGAACTCATTCCCTTTATAAAAACTCAGTTAAAAGACAGGATATGGGAAAAGAAGATACCTCAAATAGACGAAATCAAATTACTTGAAGATTATAAGTCCTATATAGAAAAGAGAGTAAATTCTAAGATTATAATAAATTCTGATTTCGATCCGAAAAATAGAGCTGTTCGAGCAAAACCTTTCAAACCAGCTCTTTATATAAATATTTGATGAGTATTATCTATAGTTTATTTTTCTCAATTGCTTTTAAAATATCTAAATATCTAAGGATTTCTTTTGTATCGCTTTTCCCAATGCAAAAATCCAATTGTTTAGTGAAATATTGATTCAAAATTTTCATTTGAGGGCTAGAAATTACGAATTTTGAACCTTCTTCTATTTGTTTATCGATTATTGTATCTTTTACTTCTTCAATGTTTGTATTGATGATTTGAAGCGCAATCCACTCAAAAACATCATTAATATTTTCATTTGTCTTTGCTGATGTTTCCATATAATA
>JBHLRA010000163.1:0-6679 GCA_048883045.1 Candidatus Thorarchaeota archaeon
AATATTCTCGGATTTAATATTGTATTTTTCAACGAGATTGAAGACTTCTTTAATTGTTTCTGGAGGTAGGACTGCTGACATTCCTAACCAAAACATAAGATCTTGTTCATTATAGTTAATATTATATGTTGGACCTTCATTCATATCTATACTATTACGTTCTTTATGTTCGTTAAATAAAGTGGCGTTGTTTGCAATATCTTCTAATATGGGTGGTGGAGCATAGTAATCACTTGTAGCTATTGCAACAGCAGCAAGATTATGATTATCATTAGGATTGTGTTCTCCAATCCCTAGTATAATCCAAGCTGACTCTGATGTACTATCTCTAGAAGCTGGAGAGAAGGAACTTGTTCCTACTTTTGTTCTATCATAACATCGACCGTGAGTTGTAGCATACCTCCCTTTATAATAATTATTAGCAAAATCAAAGGCGATAATATCCATTATCATTGCAGCTTTGTATACTATTTCTGGATCTTCAGAAAAGTCAATTAAATTCACTAATGCGGCAATATCCTGTGTAAAATAAGTATTTGAATGCCATTCTGAAAAGCCAAATTGTGCCCGCCAATCAAGCCATCTCTTTACTAACGGTTTAGCATGACTTACATGCTCCAAACCAGTCTTACCTGAATTAACAAAAGTATCATTTGGAAAAAGTTGACCTATCAGCAATTCTGCCGTATGAAAGAGAATTTGGTGATTCTCTGTATAAAATATCATATTATCTCTAGTAGGTTCAGTATACCAATATTTAGTTTTTCCAAAAGCATCAATAACCTTATTCTTTATTGTTGGACTTAAAATACTCCTATTTATATCAAGATAAATTAACCGTAAGAGTGAATTTAACCGAAAATCTAAACAATCCTCGAAATTGTAAACCTTATAAAGAGAAGCTTCTATACTTATTTCGCTTATATTCAAACCTAGATATACTCGAGAGACTTGAGCATATACATCATCACTGTTTTTACTATCATTCAAATATGTACTTTGCCGTTCCTTATAACCCTCTGTCGCGTTGAATGTTTCAAATAAATCAAATGTTCGATTAAAATTTGTTCTCATTGAGAATTCCCATTGACCTTGGCTAATAATGGGATTAGAATAATTTTCCTTAAAATGAAAAAATTGTGGTAAAATTAAAAGAATAAATATAAATAATAATTTTGGAAATTTGCCTTTTTTATCTGCTTGACTATTAATTTTCCCTAGATAATAATATAGTAAATATGACACAAAGAAGATTATCATAATACTATTAAAAACACTAATTGAAGTTAAAAAGTATAGACTAAAGCCAAAAAATATAAAATAACCACCGAAATTGCTTGAAACAAAAAACTTCCAAAATGCTATAACAAAAGTAAAAATTATTATAGAATAGATTAATCGAATTATGATTTTTCTTTGATTCTTTAACTTTCTCATTAGTTCCTAATCCAATTTTTAAAACTATCTAATATAATTACTTCGTGTTAGTGCTTAAAATAAGTTGCTCTACAAAAATTTATTGCTTATACTTTGGATCTCTTGTAGCACATCCTACATTTTTCCCAAGTTTCATGAATTCAGAGCACTTTGAACATGTAATACAAACTTGTTTTTTATCAATAATTCCATCTTGGAAAATCTGTTTAGGAAAATCTGGATTGGCAAGTGCCATTCTTCCAAATGCACAAATATCTACTCTTTTCTCATGAGCCATCCCCGCTGCGATATAACCTGCAAATTGGCGTAAATATGAATAACCAGATCCTACAACAACCATATCCTCTGGTAAATGATTTTTAACTAAAGTTGCTAAATTTAAAAGTCTATTAATGTCATATAACGGATGTACCGCTGGTAAAACACCTCCTTTTATTGGAGTATCAAATGGTCTTGTAATTTGAGGTTTATAATGAGGATTTCCAGCGGAAATATTGATTAATCTTATTCCTTTTTTATAGAGTTTATTAATTACCTCTAAAGGCTCAGTAAGATCTATTGATGCTGGAAAGTTTTCATCTTTTATTGATCTAACACCAAACCCATTCGGGAAGGGAATTCCATCATAAACACTCATTCGTGTGGTTATGATAAAATCTTCCTGAGTTTTTAATTTTTTATTGAGTTTCTTTATAATATTTAAATATAATCTTGCTCTGTTTTCAAGAGATTCTCCACCATATTTGGAATCTTCTCGATGTCTTGAACTTAGCAATTCATGAATTAAATAACCATGGCAAGCTTTAATGTCAACACCATCAAAGCCTACTTCTTTTGCCATAATTGCCTTCTCTACCCAAATATCTTCCAAATCTTTTAATTCATTATCTGTTATGACAGTACCTTCTATTTTTAAGATGTCATTAACATCTTCTAACTCAGGATTATAATATGCTCTTATGGGGTATCTTTTGCCCTCTCTCACACTATATCTTCCAGAATGGTTCAATTGGAGAATTAGAATACTTTTATTTACAAAACCTAATTCTTTAAGTGCTTTATTAGAAATTTTCCGTGTAAACGAAACAAGCTTTTCAAATTGTTCATAATTCTTTTCTGATAATACTAATTGATGAGGATTTGAGCGGCAATCTTGATTGATTGCCGTAGCTTCAAACCAAATTAGACCTGCTCCACCTTTTGCATATCTCTCATATCGCCTATACGTTAATTTTCCAGGAGATCCATCTGATTTCGCATCGAAGCCTTCCATTGGCTGAATTGCTAATCTGTTTGGTACAAATAAATTATGAACATGTACTCTTTGTTGTAAAATTTCTACTCTAGGATATACTGGAATGTCTAAACCTAATTCAATAATTTTCTTCTCTAAGTCATTTAAAGTCTTATAAGTAAATGGTTCAAATTCCCTCTGATATGGATTCAAACTCATTACATAATTAATAGAGAACCCTTAATAAAGAACTTT
The DNA here is from genome assembly GCA_048883045.1 of Candidatus Thorarchaeota archaeon. Lineage (GTDB taxonomy): Archaea > Asgardarchaeota > Lokiarchaeia > Sigyniarchaeales > SOKP01 > Loki-b32. The sequence continues at coordinate 2,927 of JBHLRA010000163.1, forward strand.
TCATTTTTTCTTATGATGGTTAATGGCGATTAAAAAGAAAATTTTATTATGCCAAAGAGGTAGATACTTTAAGAAGGATAAGACTTATTCTTATTTCAAAGAAATCTTGAATGATTATATTGTTGATCATTATGAGGATGTCGAGATATTTAATAATAGAGACTTTTTTGAGTACGATACAACTATTTTTTTTACTCAATTCGGTGAATTTACAGAAAAACAAGAGACAAATCTGTTAGATTTTATTTCAAATGGAAAAGGTTTTGTAGGATTGCATGGAGCTTCAGCCTCTTTTAAAGAACATCCTAAATATTATGAAATGATTGGAGGAAGGTTTATTGGCCATAAAAAGAAGCGTAATTTTGATATTAAAATCCTTGATAATGAACACCCGATTACAAAAAATATTAATGATTTTAGCTTTTTTGATGAGCCTTACAGACATGATTTCTCAATGAAAGGTGATATGAATGTTTTAGCAGAAGCAGATTATCACGATGAAGAAGATCCTGAACCAGAACCAATTATTTGGGTAAAAACTTACGGAAAAGGAAGAGTTGCTTTTTGTGCATTAGGGCATCAAGCAAAATCTTTAAAAAATGAGATTTTTATCAAAATTATTCAGAATTCAGTTAAATGGGTATTAGAAGGATAGTAATAAAGGTGAATTTTTATAGAAAATAAAAGTGCATTAAAGGTAGGAGTAATTGGATGTGGATATAGCGCAAATGATTATAAATTAGCAACAAAATTCGTTAAAAATATAGAAATTGTAGCAGCTACTGATCTTAATTTAGATAGAGCCATAAGAATGGCAAGTAAAAAACATGCTTATACTGATGCTGAAAAAATGTATCAAAATGAAGATTTTGATATCGTCTATATAGCTACTCCTCATCACTTACATAAATCTATGATTAAACAAGCATTTGAAAAAGGGAAACATGTTCATTGTGAAAAGCCTGTTGCTCATTCATTAGAAGATGCTAGGGAAATTAAGGATTTAGACAAGAAATATGGAGATTTAAAACTAGGTTTCAATTATATGCATAGATATGACCATAACTGCTATCGTTTAGCTTCAGGCATTCAAAATAATCATTTAGGAGAGGTTTATTATGCGAATTGCAATATTTTTTTTAGTAGGAATGAAACTTATTTTGAAAAAGGTCCGTGGCGAGCTAAAAAAGAATTAGCTGGAGGCGGAACACTAATAACTCATGGTTCACATACAATAGATATAATGATATGGGCCTTAGGAGAGCCTATTTCAGTTATTGGGAAGATCGCTACTGTTAAATTTAAGAATATTGAAGTAGAAGACGTTGGTTTTGGTATTGTTGAATTTGAAAATGGAGTTTACGCACAAATAAATGACTCTCTATTTGTAAAGCCTCCTATGAGTATTTTAAAAATAAGAACAGAACTGCAAATTTTCGGAAAAAAAGGAAGAGGATATTACAAAGGAGTTTGGCCATTTTCTTCAGTAAAATGGAAAGGAGTTAAAAAATATAAGATAAAAAAAGATACAAAAGGGATCTCCCATTTTGGAAGATCTGCAAAAGCTTTTGGAAACTGGGTACTTAATGATAAACCTTATTTTAATACAGTTGAAGAAAGCTCCAAAGCTCTAAGATTGATATCAGCGTTATATAAATCTTCTGAAACAGGAAAAAAAGAACAAATAGAAAAATTGTAGAATAACTTTTTTTATTTAATTTGTAAATTGAACCTGGTAGATAGTAGATCTTCCTTTTTAGATGATTTTCCCATATAAAGGGTATATTCTATCTTTTCAACTTCCCATGATTTCGATTCTGGATTATACCAAGTAAGATGTTTTGTTGGAACTTCGATTTTAACATTTTTTGTTTCATTAGGTTTTAATGGGATACGTTTAAATCCCTTCAAGAGTTTTATAGGGCGATCGATTTGAGAGTGTTCAAATCCAATATATAATTGAACTACTTCATCTCCAGCAACATCTCCAGTATTTTTGACCTCTATAGAACCTATGATTTTATCATCTTTCACATCAACCTGTATATTACTATAAACAAATGTGGTATAACTTAACCCAAATCCAAATGGAAATGCTGGTTCATAACCCTCTTTATCAAAAAGAGTATACCCATGATAATATCCATATTCAATTTCATCTGCATTCTTATCGAAAAAAGGTAAATTTTGAGGATCTTTAGGAATTGTAAAAGTTAATTTTCCACCGGGATTGACATCTCCAAAAAGAATTTTTGCTAAAGCATTTCCTCCTTCGACGCCCGAATACCAGGCCATTAGTATAACAGGTACTTGCTCTTTCCATTCTTCCATAGTGATTGCACTACCCCCAATAAGGACCACTATGCAGTTTTTATTTTCAGAAGCAACAACTTTAATTAATTCAATATCTTCATCATGTAAGGAAAGACTGTCTCGATCTCCTCCAATTCTTAATTCCTTTATATATTCTCCTTCATCCCTCCAATTTAGTCCAACTACTACAATTGATACATCCACTTCTTTAGAAATTTCTTTTGCTCGAGCATAATCTTTTCCATTACTGTTAATAATTTCTATAGAATCTCCTAAATACTTTCTTATACCTTCTAGAGGTGTGCTGACTTCTTTGACTGATACAGCGCTACTACCATAGTCTCCTATATTTTTTACGCTAGCATACTTTCCAAAAATTGCTATTTTCTTTATTTCATTTTTATTCAAAGGTAAAATTCTTTTTTCATTTTTAAGAAGAACCATGCTTTCTTCTGCAGCTTCTAATGCTGTTTTATAGTGTTCTTCACATCCGATTAGATCCTCACCATAATTTTGTGGATCTTCTTTAGTAGTATATTTAAGAATTGTTCTCATTACGCGCCCTGCCGCTTCTTCTATCATTTCTTCCGTAATTTCACCTTTTTTTAAAGATTTCTTAATTTTTTTATACTTGTAATATTTGGCTCTAGGCATTTCCACATCTAACCCTCCAGTTACTCCACCAACAGTGTCTTTGACTCCATCCATCCAATCAGAATGGACAAAACCTTTAAAATCCCATTCTCCTTTTAAAATCTCACGCAATAAGTAATCATTATGTCCACAAAACTTGCCTCGAAATTTATTATATGCACTCATTATAGTGGCACACCCCTCATCAACGCATCGTTTGAAATGAGGGAGATATACTTCTCGAAGAGTTCTCTCATCCATTTTCACATTTACTTTAAATCGAGCTTTTTCAATGCTATTTGCTGCAAAATGTTTAGCAGTTGCCATGACATTATGTTTTTGTACACCCCGTGTTAAAGCCGCCCCGAATTCTCCAATTAAAAATGGGTCCTCTCCATAAGTTTCCTGAGCTCTACCCCACGCCGGATGACGTAAGAGATTGATACATACTCCACCATAAAGATTTCCGCCATGAGCTCGTGTTTCTCTCCCAATTACATTGCCAATACTTTCCTCTAAATCAAGATCCCAAGATGCCCCTCTAGCCATTGACACCGGGAAACAAGTAGAACCGGGAATCACAACTCCTCGTGGTCCATCAGTAAATTCAAAAGAAGGAATATTAAACCTTTCAGAACCTGCTCCATCATATGTCCGTTTTCCTGGTCCTCTATCTTTTATAACTTTAAATAAAAATCTCCTACCTTTCATTTGGTCTACTTTCTCTTCTAAACTCATTTGATCAAGTACAAAATTGACATAATCTTTAATTTCTTTTTCACTCATACCTTTTTTGACTTCAATCAT
>JBHLRA010000164.1:0-6665 GCA_048883045.1 Candidatus Thorarchaeota archaeon
ACCTTTAAAAAATGTTTTTTGAATTTTTGTGCTTCTTAAAATATTTCCAAATTGCTATTTAAAAACTACCTCATAATCAAATTAGTAAAAAAAGTTAGAACAATCAAATGGTGCAAATTGGAAATCCACAATATTTACAATTTCCATTAGAATCTAAATATAATTTTTCAATACCTAAAATTTTCCTCTTTATAACCAAATTCGAGCATCTGGGACAATATGTATTATCATAATCAGTACTAGGTAAATTTCCAAGATATATATATTTCAGTCCAGCATCTTTTGCTATATTATAAGCATTATATAGAGAGTTTAAAGGAGTTGGCTCATTTAATCCATATTCACCCGATCTATAATGAGGAAAGAAACGACTTATATGATATGGCGTAAATTCACCTAAATCCTTTGAAATCTTTTCAGCTATATTTCTAATCACTTCATCCTTGGAATTAAAATCTTGTATTAAGAGAGTTGTAATTTCAATGTGAACTCCCAAATCTTTAGCTAACTTCACATTTCTCCATACTTTTTCTAAATCAGCACCACAATACTTTTGGACCATATCAGAAGCTCCTTTAATATCTACGTTCATCGCATCAAGACCTGCCTTTACTAAATCTCTTAGAACCTCTTCCGTCATATATCCATTTGTAACGTAGGTATTATAAAGACCATTTTGTTTTGCGAGTTTAAAAACTTCTAATGAATATTCAAACAATAACGTAGGCTCATTAAAGGATATTGACGTTCCTTCACATTTCCTTTTTAATGCAATCTCAATGAGTTTATCAGGAGAAATTAACTCTTCAGATGACGCAAATTGACTTGTTTTTAAAGCGCTAGCTTTTGATAAGTGATGATTTTGACACCAAAAGCAAGAGAAATTGCATCCGTAGGTACCAACTGTTAATGCTGTACTTCCGGGATAAAAATGATAAAGTGGTTTCTTTTCTATAGGATTAAACGAAATTGCGGGTATAAAACCATAAACTATTGAGTATATTTCACCTTCTTTATTAATTCGAGTCTTACAAAATCCTGCTTTACCATTTCCAATTTTACATCGTCTTTCACATGTTAAACATTGTGAATAATTTTCGTCAATTTTTCTCTGGTATTTAGCTTTCTTTAAGATTTTTGGATTCATTTAATTTCAAGATTAAATCTTCGCAATGTCTTTTAACACTTTGCCATTTTGCATTATTAATTTATCTTGTTTTTAGAATTTTCATTAGTATAAGGAAAAAGTTAGAAAATATGTATCTGATTGCGGAAAGATTCAATGTAAATCTAATTAATTTTAATAATCGATATTTTCTGGGTTTAAATGTGCTTAATTCTTTATCGTACGTTATCTTAGATATAAAGAAATTTTTCTTTAGCATTGATAAAAATAAGGAATATGTCATTATAGCTATAATATCCCAGGCCCTTTTCTTATGATCTTTTGGATAATTTAACTTTTCACCCATAGCCATTCTAACAATTTCAATAATGTGATAAATATCTATTTTACTCCTCTTTAGCTCTTTTGTGGCCCATAATAAATAAATACAACCACCACAATAGGAAATTAAGGCTTTTGCTCCAGTTTCTTCTGCTTCATTGAATTTTTTGAATCCCTCAGACATTATATCAAATATGATTGATAAGTTTTTCACCCAAGAAGCTCCTGCGCCGAATCCGCAACAAAGTGAGTTTTTTCTGTTATGTTTCATTTCTTTAATATGACATCCACATATATTTAATAATGCACGAGGAACTTCCCAATATGCACCGTCTAAAGTCTTAGAATAACAATTATCATGAACCGTTACTTCTATATTCACCTTATTTTTTAATTGAATTTCACCAGAATTAATATTATCTAATAACCACTGGTTAAAATTAATAAATTCTTGAGTGTGAACTACTCCCATCTCTTTAGGATGAACATCCTTAAATATATATTCAACCGCATCTAAACAAGCAACGACTTTTTTAACCCCCCAATTATCAAAATCAATCTTTGTTCTCTGAGCTATGCGTTGGACAACATCTAAATATCCCCCTTGGTATAAATATGCTCCGCCCTCCCATTGATCAATTCTGTCAATAGGTGTAAAATATTCTAATAATTTACTTCCACCCAATATAAATGGAAATAAATGCGTATAATTTCCAATCAATAATGGAGTATCATTTGTTTTTGGGATATAATTAAACCATTTATGTATCCATCTTCTCTCTTGGTTTGATAAAAAAATATTTAGTAATTGCCAAATATTGTTCTGTTCAGTAGGGCAAACAAACTGATATAATGGGGGGGCAGCTCTCTTTTTATATAGATCATTCCATCTTTCAAGAATTAGATTATATGGATTAGCATTTTGAGGACAATATAAATTGCATGAAAAACAAGTAGTACATTTAGTTAGCGCATATTTCGATTCTTTTCCTTCAATTAGATTCTTAATTTCCACTTTGGCTTCTTCAATTGGAAGTTGAAGTACAGGACACTGATGAAGGCACTCCCCACATAAATTACATAAGTCTTCTCTGAAACCAGATTTTCTTTTTAATTTGTTCATGTCTACCATGCCTTTTTATAATCAGGTGGATTTTCAGGAATCTTTTCAATTTTAAATCTTTTATTTGAATATAGCTTAGGAAGTTGATTTTTAACAGTACCCCAGAAAAAATGTTTTCCTCTTTTCTTTTTAGCTTTCTTTGTTAATGTTGGTTTATCTCCAATTGCCATTTGTATTAATTCAATAATATGATACACTTTTAGTCTCCTAAAATATAATTTTTTATTGCCTCCAAATGTTGCTAAACAACCAGCACAATAAACACATACAGCATCTACTTTAGTTTTTTTAAAAGCTTTAAAATTACGTATTGTAGAAGATCTTATTTTAAATGAATGATAAGATGAATCAACTGAAAATCCCGCTCCAATACCACAACAACGAATATTTTCTCGAGAAGAATCGGTTTCAATAATTTTAGCACCTGCTAATTTCAAAATTTTACGAGGTAAATCCATATATTCGTCCCCAAACATCTTTGCATAACAAGAATCTTGAATAGATATGGTCATCTCTAATTTCTTTTTAAATTGAATTTCTCCTTTTTGAATTTTTTCCCATAAATATTGAATATACGATTTAATCTCTTCAAATTTGTATGTAAGGCCATAGTGAGGTAAGACATATTTGAACACATTAGTTCCTGCAGTGCATAAAACAAGTAATTTTTTTGGTTTTAAAATATTAAACCATTTATCCAACCTTTTAGTAATTTGAAAAAGTTCCTCTTTATATCCTGTTCTAAATAAAGTTTCCCCACAGCAATATTCTAAACGTCCTCTTATATCTAAATCCTTAAAAAAGCTAGCTTGTGCGAGTTCAGCAAAAGTAATAATATTACAACCAGGATATGTCAAGGTGTCTCCCTTTAAAGGTTCTAAAGAAGCCCAACTCTTAACAAGATCTTTTGTTTTTTCTGGTAAATGTTCCATAACATAGGACCGGAAGTTAGGATAGTATGGATAAAGAGTCATATAATGTTTTGCTCTCACTTTCAGCCCTTCTTTTTGATATTGCTCATTCCATCGCTGTAAAACAAGGCCCGCGGGATGAGCATTCTTTGGACAATAAAAATTGCATGAGAAACAACTCTGACATTCATTTAAAACTTGTTTGGTCTTCTCTCCTGCAATTAATTTTTTAATCTCATCAATTGCTAAATCTATAGGAAGTAGCATAACTGGACATTTATGAAAACATTCACCACAGCGAGTGCATGCTTTTTCATCAAAGTTAGAAAAAAATTCTTTATTCACTGGTCGTATTTTCGATATTTTTTATCCCCTTTTTAAAACTTAAATCAATTTATCTAATATTAGTTGATATTAATATAATTCTTATTGTTTTCATGGAGCCAAGATTAAAATAATCATATAGACTAACATAAGATTTCCTAATATAATTCCAGTGTCTTTTAGCGATGTTCTTCCTAATAAATCAGTCCGAGGTTTTCTATAGATATACATAATTCCAAATGGAAAAAATAAAATTGGTAAAAATATCCAGTATCTAGTAATTATAAATGAAATTACTGAAATTAATAAAGAAATTATAGAAGCTATCCAAATTACTAACTGAGATGTTTTTGGTTTTAATTTTGCCAATGAATCTCCATCAATCATCTCATGAACCATTTGTCCTGTAAATGCTACAGACGTGATAGCTGCTAATATCAAAGATTCGAATAATTCCATTCTCGGAAATATATTCATGAAAACGTCTCCCGCATTAATTTTAATCATGAAATAAGGCAAAATAATATGGGAAATTCCTAAAATGATATGGTTAATAATAACAAGTTTTTTAAACATACAATAAAAAACAACCATAAAAACAATTAAAGCCAAGTATATTGCGAGAATAGGAGTAATTAAAATATCATTTAGAAAACACATGGTTCCTAACAAAAAACTTGCCATAGCAAGAACTGCAATTTCTTTTCTACCATAACCTTCCACCCTTTCTAAAGTCTCTTTTTCTTTAGGATCTTTCATATCAATGACATCATTAAGGGTGTTTCCGGTTATCGCATAAAAAGCGAATCCTGTTAAAATCCAGATTTGCGAGCCGATTTCATAACTATTCAAATAAATACTAAGAAGACATGGTATCATTACAGAAAAGATATATTCTAATCGAAGAAGCTTGAATCCCTTACTCATAAAATAAATCTACTCACACAATTAATACAACAAGTTAAATTCTAATATTGTTAAAAAAATATAAGATTTTTTAAAGAAATTTTGTTGAGTTTCTTTTAAATAAATAAAAGTTTCGAGAATTATAAAAAAAATAGTTTAAAAAAAAGTTTTAAATTCTTTTGATTTTTTTCTACTTAAAATCTTTTAATCCAAAAGTAAACTTTTGTGGATTTAATAGATAATAATTCATTGAATTCTTCCATCTTTTATCTTCTCGTTTCCGATCTATTGGATCAAGAGATTCTTTTTCGATAACAATTGTTTCAATTTCTTTTTCTAAATTTTCTTTTGCATCCTCTAAAATATTATCCAATTTTTCTTTTACTTCTTCAATTAATCTGAATTTTGCAAACTCCTTTAAAGTGGAAATAATTTTATCTTCTGCTGTTGCCATTTTTCTAATCCTCCTTAATTTATTGAAAAATTAAATTTAATTGATTTTTTGGTAAATAAGATTTAAATAAATATAGATATTTCTTTCCTATACTCTCATATCGAGAAATAGGGGGTAATTCAGGACTTCCTTTGATTTTTTTTTTAGTCTGGGGGTTGTTCGGTTTTTCTTCTACTTCGTTTGATAGATTATGGTTTCTTAGGGTATGGACGAGGTTTTCTTCAGCTGTTGCCATCTTTACACCCCTCCATTATTTTTCTTAATTCGGTATAAGTACAAATATTTCTTTCCTTGGCTCCCATAAGAAGAAATCGAAAATTTTGAATTATTATGATTGGTTTCATCCATAATCTCTTCCAAAATTGCATCAATTTTGTTTATACTCATTTTCATTTTTCTTTCCTCCATCATTTTTTATTTTTATATTATAAATAAATTAAACATTTAATTAATGTTATGTATAAAAAATTAAAGGTAGAGAAAAAAGTTTAAACAAATTTAAATAAAAGCTTATACAATAATAAATCATGGATAGAGTTTTTAGAAAACTACAAAAAATAAGTGGCTCATTTTTCGTGAGTTTGCCTAAAAAATGGATTGAAAATTTTGATTTGAGCAGTAAATCACCAGTAGCGATAGATGTACGTAGTGATGGATCCTTAAATATTTTACCTAAACATGAACAAGAGGACACAAATCTGAGAGAGGAACTTATACTTCATTCAAGTCCATATATTGCCAGAGAAATTGTAAAACAATGTTTATCAGGTCAAACAAATATAGTAGTAATCTCAGATAAAGAGATTGACAAAGAATTAAGAAGTGAAATAAGGTGGTTAGTAAATGGACTTCCAAATACAGAAATAATCGAAGATCAACGACAAAGATTAGTGATACAAAACTTTGGTTATAAAAAAATTCCCACAAAAAAACTAATTCAACGTCTTTTGTATTTGGTTGCAGATATGTTAGAAAATTTAATAGCAGACCGAGTTGATGATTTGAAATATAATTTCGATCAACTAAGAAAATTTTATTTTATATTGGTAACACATATAAGAACTTATCTTAGAACTGGCATATATGTCTCAGAAGATACAGATTTTACACCGCTTGAGGCTATGGATTATCGTATGTTCTGTGAAAAAATTGAAGAAATAGGTAAAATTCTAAAAGATTTCCGTATGAGTGAAAATGTTAAAGAACTCTTCTTAGAAATTAACCAGTATTTCAATGATGTAATGAATGCTTACCTAAAAAAAGATTTAGTTTTAGCCCATAAAACTTGGTTAAGAAAAGATGAATTAGTAGAAAGAGCAAACTCTTTGTTGAGTAAATTAGATTATGAAGATAAAGACAAAGTAAAAGATATGATAAGGATTGCAGATAAATGTAAAGATATGGCGGCTTTCATATAAGAAGCAATTATCTTGTACTTTGAATAAAACCTTTTTCTTTTTTCTGTTTTTCTTCCCATTTTTTTCGCTCAGAACGAAGTCT
>JBHLRA010000165.1:0-2943 GCA_048883045.1 Candidatus Thorarchaeota archaeon
GCGGGGATCGCAAGATCTATACCAGTTAGGGTATCATCAGTATCAAAAAGAGATACTACAGGTATTCTGGCTAATTTAGCTTCTCGTAAAACCACTTTATCGGCGTGAGGATCTACAATCACCACCACACTTGCATCTTTGATATAGGTATCAATAATTGGATTTGTAAGTGAGCCTGGAATGAATCTAGAAGTTATGGCTCTACATCCTAGTGCTTCACAGAACTTTTTTACTGGTTCTTTTCCATATCGTCGAACTGATGTAACAATAACTCTATCACTTCCTTCTTCAACAAACTTGCTTAAAAATTTAGCAGCTATATTAAGCCGTTCATCTGTTTGTGTTAAATCAATAACATACAATCCATAATTAGTCTGTCTATAAATAAACCGTCGAGCATCTCCTGTCAAAAGCTTGGTTCCAATATGTATCCCGCAACTTAAAAAAAGTTGTTTTCTCTCTTCATCTTTATCAATTAATTCTTCTTTTATTTCTATTCCTGCTTCAATATCTTTAGTATCTAATAAATCAAGTTCTTCTTCTAGATCTAAATCCTCTTCGAAATCAATCTCTAATTCTTCGGTAAAATCTTCTAAATCATTGTTAAGTTTATCGGTTTCTGGTTCTTCAGTCTTTTTTTTCTTTCGAGCCAAATTAGTAGCCTTACTTTTTTGTTCTAATGTTGATTATTATAAAATTTGTTTAAGTCTAACAAATCAAGGAATATGTTATTGAATACATAATAACTTTAATATTTTATTGAGCAGAATTTTCTAAATCCTTAAGAACTAAAGTATTAATATAGCAAAATGATTTTAAATAATAATATAATTTATAGTATATTTCTATAATATAATCATTTAGATCTTTATCCGTTTTATTAATGACGTCGTATCGATTAATTATTGGAATCATTATTGGAATTGTACTTAGCTTCTTTACAGCTTTTTTCTTTAATATGACTGATATTGTGACTATAATATCTTCTGGAATCAGTGCATTAAGAGTAGCAGAAAAATTGGTAGGAGCAAATTTTGATTTCGATATGATTTCATTCTTTACAGGATCTCCTACATTAATAGGTTTTTTTGTTCCTGAAATTTTAGCTTGGATTTTTATTGGTTATATCACAGGCTCGATCGCAAAAGGTTTAAGAAGAGGAGTATTAGCTAGCTCTTTGGTGGTTGTAATAGTTTTATTAATTTGGATTTTATTAAGTATTATTACTCAAGTGGATTTAATGTCGTTATTCCAAGGAACTCAATTAATTGAAACTTTAGGAGGAATAATTAGTGCTTTTGTAGGAGCCTTAATTGGTGGTTTTTTTGGCGGATTAGTAAGTGGTCCATATGAGGAGTTCTATTAAGATCCTCCAATTCAAATTTTATTTTATTTTGTTTTACTGAATAAATTCTATTATTAGTATTCTATTAATATTAATACTGTCAAGATTGCTGATATCCCTCTTAGAATACTTATTTAATGAATTTTAATGTAACCCAACTTTAAAGTTAATTGGATAATTATAAAAAATAATTGTGAAGAAAGAAGAAATTTTACCTGATCGGGAATTTGCATTAGACTTATTAAGGACATTGAAAATTCCGCTTTCAATTCGACGCCATTCGGAAAAAGTTGCAGATAAAGCCATGGAAATCGCAAATAAAATAAAAAAAGTGAAAGTTGATCTAGATTTGATTGAAATTGGAGCCTTATTGCATGATATTGGGAGGACTAAAACCCATGGTTTTAAACATGCGTTAATAGGGGGTAAAATCTTAAGACAGAGAGGATTCTCCGAAAAACTGGCACGAATATGTGAAACTCATATCTTAGGAGGTTTAGATAAAGAAGATGCAAAAAATGTCGGTTTACCCGAGAAAGACTTTTTACCAAAAACATTAGAAGAAAAAATAATATGTTTAGCAGATAAACAAATGGCTGGTACGAGAGAAGTTTCAATTCAGAATAGATTTAATAGATGGTTTCAAAAATATGGTAGGAGTAAAATTTTATTGAAATCAAAAAAAAGGATCGAAAAGATTCAAAAAGAAATCGAAAATTTAATGTAGACAATTTTTTTAGTTTATTAAATTAACTTTCTTCACAAACCAATTCTTGATTTCCGCATAAAAACTCATAATCTTTATCTAATGAAAGAATTACATTTTTAATTATTAAGCATGCATCCAATAGTACTTGAGGATCCACTTTATCGAGTGTATCTACTTTATTATGAGCATATTTCCCTCCTGCTCTTGTAACTATATCGATAGAATCATATCCCCTTAAATTAAATGGAACAGAATCAGTATGTGCTCCAGTAGATAAATGAAATCCTTTAACTTCCACATGTTCTTCTTTCGCTGCTTTTTCTAAATATTTACTAAGTAAAGGAGCTACTTTTTTCCGCAGTAGAACACCATAAGATTGTAAATATTCTATACGATTTTTGGGTTCACATGCACAAGAAACCATGTCCAAATTAATTTGAAACACTCTTCCTTTTACAAACTCATCTTCATGATCATTTACAAAAAATCTGGAACCCATTGTTCCTAATTCTTCTGCGGAAAACTGGCAAAACCAAATATTAAAGTTATCCAGTAGTTCTTCTTTAAAATACTCACTTAATTCAAACACAACTGCCATACCAGAAGCATTATCTAAAGCTCCAGGAGATTTATTATGAGTATTCAAAAACATTAAAAATACATTTGAGATTGATATTAACATAGTAAAAGTCCAAATACCTACACCAATAACCAATAGATTTAATTTAATTATCGTATACACATGGATGAATAAAGCTATGAAAAATCCAACAAGAATAATTCCACCATACAACCATATTCTATAGAAGAATACTCTCCAGTAAGTCTTAAAAGATTGAGATTTAGAATCTAAATGAGCAGATATGATAATATTGCCAGCTAAATTTGA
>JBHLRA010000165.1:3043-6630 GCA_048883045.1 Candidatus Thorarchaeota archaeon
TGTACAATTTCAATTATATCATCAGAATTAATAATAAAATATCCCTCTTTTTTTGCACGTTTAATATAAATATCTCTTACTTTATCCAAGAATGAATTATCCTCAAATTTTTCTAATTCTTTAACTTCTTTTCGTGCTAATGCCATTTTTGGATCGATATCTAAAACAATAGTTACATCCGGAAATTCTACAAATTTGTTTATTTCGATAACCCATTCAACTGATATTTTATCTGATTGTGCTGATTGATATACTATCGAAGATTCTATATAACGATCTGATATAACAATATAACCTTTTTCAAGTTTTTTCTTGATTTCGTTATGATAATGCAGGTTTCTATCAGTAGCAAATAATAATGCATCAGTAGCAGGTGGTATATTTTTATCTTTTAAATATTTCCTAACTAATTTCCCAATATCACTTTCAGAAGGTTCCATCGTTAAATGTACGTTGAAACCTTTGCTTTCTAAAAAACCTTTAAGAAGGTGACTATGTGTACTTGTACCCGATCCATCAATTCCTTCTAATGCAATAAACAAAGATTTATGATTCAAATCAATTCAGATATAAATTATATTCTTACTAAAATTTAACTTAGATTTGGTAAATTATAAATCAATAAGGACTTATTTGATTTATTTTTAATTAACTTATTTTATTAATTTTTTAACAATTGAAAGCACATTAAATTATCATAATAAAATCTTTTATAATCCTAACCGCAAAAATTAAAATAAGTAAATATTCATATTTTAAATGAGAGTAATGCGTACAAATAAGAAATTCGCATATTGCAGTAATTGTGAAAAAGAAATTTTTAAGCCAAGAAGAAAATCAATTGAAAATATGTATATTAATATTTGGATACTTGCAATTATTTCTTCATTAGGTTTTGCTTTAATTCCCTTTCTGATTTATTGGTTTTTAATTTTAAAAAGAAATTTTTGTCCAAATTGTGGAAATCAATTGGATCTTTACAGTTCTCATGAAGAAATTCCAGATCCGAAAGCCCAAATTAACCGAATATTACAAACGATTGAAAATGAAAAAAGAGAGGAGGAAAAGATTTACTGTCCATATTGTAAGCAAGAAATAGTAGAAAAGGCAGAAATCTGTCCAAGTTGTGGTGCTGAACTCATAGAATAAAAATTTAAAGGAATATTAATTTTGATAATCTTAAAGGTTAAAGTATTAAAATAAAAAAAGTAAAGAATTGAGTAAAATGACAACAACAAATCCTACAGGATATTGTCCACGATGCCAACAGAATGTTTTATTAAAGCGTGAAGAAATTGATGCTTGTCTTGCCATTATTTTATTGATTTTTACAGCGGGAATTGGATTATTGATTTACCTTGCTATCTATTATAGTAAAGCGGAGGATAGATGCATACATTGTGGTGCAAAAATTACACCATTACAATCTCCAAGCCCATATACTTATCAAACTCAAGCTCCAGTTCAACAGTTATCATCTTCAACACCAATAAATACATCTCAAGAAATCACTGGATCTCGACCAAATTTTTGTGCGCTTTGTGGAGAAAAATTAGATCCTGGGATAAAATTTTGTCCGAATTGTGGTAGTCAAATTTCTGAAAATTAATTTCTTTTTGTTTTTTCAAGATTTTTCAAATTAATAGTAAAAACTGGACTCCGATTTTTTTTAATTCAATTAAATTCTCATTATAATTAAAATAACATATTATAAATGAGAGAAAAATGTATTGTCCAAAATGTAATATGAACGTTTACACAAAAAAAAATGAATTTAATATTGGGTTAGCTATTATCCTTGCCATATTTACTGGGGGTCTTGGACTCTTAATCTATGTTGCGATTTACTTGGATAGGGAGCATAAGCCTCGTTGTATTCACTGTGATTCAGTTTGTTATGAACAAAAAGAACTCGAACAACAAAGTTCGAATTATCAATTGATAAGTAGTTCTCAGCAACCAGAACATCTACAAACTATTAAAAAATCGGATCACATAGAAGAAAAAGCACATTTTTGCTATAATTGTGGAACTGAATTATCACAAAATGATAATGCTAAATTCTGTGCACTTTGTGGAAGTTCAATATAAATTTTTTTTAAATTTTTATTATTTTATTATACTATTAGCTTTAAATAAGCTAATTTTAGAACTTTATTACCTCATTCCTAAAAACTCTATTATTTTTGTTTTCATTAAATTCATATTAGGTTTTTTATTTGTCCACCATTCAAATGCTAAAGCTCCTTGATTAACTAGCATATCTAAACCTCCTAATGTTTTACATCCTTTCTGATTAGCATCTCTAATTAATTTAGTCTCCATTGGATTGTAAATAATATCATAAACAATTAAATCTTCATGCAAAAATTCTACTGGTATCAATGAATCATCTACATTTGGATACATTCCAATTGGAGTAGTATTGATAATCACATTCGCTTTTAAGCATTCCTGTTTCAACACATTTTTACTTAAATTCTTTGCTTCAATATTTACTCCAAAATACTTTCTAATATTATTTGAAAGTTTTAGTGCTCTTTTTAAACTTCTATTTATTATTACTATCTTATTAACTTCCTCTGCCATTCTATATGCTAAAGCCTTTGCTGCTCCACCAGCCCCCAATAATAAAATATTTTTACCTGAAATGTCGCATCCTGCATTTTTTAATGCTTCAATACCTCCATCTGCATCTGTGTTCTTACCAGTTAGATATCCTCCATCATTTTTTATGGTATTTATAGCTCCGATTTTCTTTGCCATTGGATCGATTTCATCTAGGTATTTCATAATTTTTTGTTTAAATGGAATTGTTACATTAATTCCAATGATATTGAAAGCTCTGATTCCTTCCACAGCAAATTTTAAATTATTAGGCAATATTTTGAATGCTAGATAAATGTAATCAAGATTCAAATCTTTTATTGCTAGATTATGCATTAGTGGGCTCATTGAATGTTCGATTGGATTTCCAATAATGCATAGGATTTTTGTATTGGATGTAATAAAATTCTTCTTGATCATTTTAGTTTTTAATGGGAAAGTAACTTCATTTCATTATCTCATCATTAAAATGACTCTTAAATTCTTTTGAACGAACTATCGTAGCTTGCCTGTATCTCTCAAATCGATCTTCCCATTCTGCGTCTACATTAAATGCAATCTTAGCAAACCCAATTGATTTAATAGCTTTAGCTAATGCCTCTTGATCTTTGGGCCGATAGATTCTCATTGGATCTCCAATAGCAATGTTATTCGGAGGAATAAAAGCATTAGCAGGAACTTTGGTATTTGCATGAACAAAAGCTCCAACAGCTACCGCAGCTCCAGATTGAATAATAGCTCCTTGTAAGACCGTAGCTCCCGTCGCTATATAAGAGTTAGACTCGATTTCACATCCAATAAGGGTTGATTGTGGTGAGATAAAAACATGGTCCCCAATTATAACTGGATAGTCCCGGTTTCCCATTGCTGTTGCTCTAAGAACAACATTTTCACATATTATAGAGTAATCTCCAATTGTAATCAGAGAACCTTCTGAATCAAGAACAGACCCGTACATTATCCTTGACTCTTTTCCAATG
>JBHLRA010000166.1:0-6572 GCA_048883045.1 Candidatus Thorarchaeota archaeon
TCCGATATGAACCTACTGGATTATAATCATGATCTATACTAGGAATATTATCTAGTTTTACGCTATATGGATATTTTATATCAGTGTAGATTGGGATTCCATATCCGTACATCTGCCAATTACTTGGTACTGGTATCTCATCCCATTGGCTATCATCATATTTTTCCTCATAAAATTCAATGGGACGTTCAGATGGCTTTTTAACCCAATTAAATTTCCAGTTCCCATTAAGTGACATATAGTACTGTGAAGATTCAAAATTTTCAGATAAAGCAGAATCCTCATCTTGAAATGGAATAAGTGTATTGTGAGGGGGCTCTTTATTTTGCCCGATCATCTCACTATTTTCCCAATCTTTTCTCTGTTGCATAACCATTAATTAAATTCTATTTAATTCCGATTTTTGAAGAAAAGTCCAGAAAAAATTAAAAAGATTTGGATTAATTTCTAGAAAGGATAATTTCAAAAGAATAGGCGGGAGAATCCCATAGATTTTTTGGAATAGAAATATTCAACTTACTTTCTTCATACTTCCAAATTACTTCTTTTTGAAAACCGAGAATATTAATTTGTGAAATCTGCAAATCTGGTAATTCATCAATTGTAATTGAAGTTTTTTTAGGTTTATCTAACAATATAGCAAATAGAACATTTTCTTTCTTGGTAAAACGTACGTCTATATTATTTAATGTTTTTCCTTCTGCTTTTAACCAAGGACGCGTACCAAATATAGCTTCTCCATTTATTTCTAGCCACTTACCTATCTCTAATAATCGATTTTTTTGAATCTCGGGAATCGTTCCATCTGCCATAGGACCAACATTTAATAAAAGATTACCATTTTTACTGACAATATCAATAAGTATTCTAATTAATTCTTCAGAAGTTAAGTAATCCTCTTCTGATTCGAATTTGTTATAACCATAAGTTTTTCCAATCCCTCTATTTGATTCCCATTTCTTTTTTTTTATAATGCTGTAGCTTTCATACTCAGGTGTAGAATAATCATAAAAAAAAGTTCTTCGCATCTTGTATACTTTACTGTCTTTATGGAAGAGCTTATCCCAACGATCATTTATTACTCCATCAGGAAACTTATTATAATAATATGCAAAAAATTCGAAAAGATCGAAAAGAGGTGGCGCACCAATATCACTCCATAATATTGAAGGTTCATATTCATCAATTAATTCATACCAGTGGTTTTTAACATATTCGGTATATTCAGGTGTAGTAATTCCATTAATCATATCGCTCAAACGATCCTTAATAGGCTCTGGATTGAAAGACCAATCATAGGAGGTGGAATAATAAAATCCCATTTTTATTCCCCTACTTTTTATTGAATTTGTGAGTTCACCTACGATATTTCTACTTGCGATATAATTATCTTTCTTAGGAGTTCGGTATTTGCTCGGCCATAGTAGAAATCCGTCGTGATGCTTTGTAACAAGTATTACATATTTGGCCCTAGCTTTTTCGAATAAGTTAGCCCATTCTTGTGGATTCCATTTCTTTAATTCTTTATTGAATATTGGAACGAAGTCATCGTACGAAAAGTCTTTTCCATAATGTTTATAATGGTACTCTTGCGTTGGGCTTCCAGAAATCCTTAAAGTATTAAGATACCATTCCGCATATGGATTATTTTTAAAATAATACTCCTCTCCAACTTTTGTTGCTTCTCCAAAACTTAGCTCTTTAGAAGCAAATGCTGGTACCGAATACAATCCCCAATGAATGAAAATCCCGAATTTAGCATCATTAAACCAGTCAGGTAATTCATGTTTTCTTATAGACTTTTTATCTGCTGAATATTTCATACTTCTTACCTTAAAAATATACCTTTATTGGATCTAATATAAGATTAAAAAGAAATGAAATGAATAAAGTTTATACTTTTAAATAATATAAATGTGTAATTAAACCTAAGAACCAACCCTAATTTCAATTTGATTTTTTATGAAAATTGACATAGAATTGTTAAAAGAATTAGAGAGAACAATTGATCCTTTAAATCCCGAAAAGGGAAAAGTCCCTGTAAAAGTTCTCGGTTCGGGAGAAATAAGTGTAGTAATTGAAATTCTCAATGATCCAGAGGATTTAGTATATAAAAGAATGCCTATTTTCAAAAATGAAAAGCAAGTACGAAAACACGAGTTTGTAGTAAAAAAGTATTGCCAACTTTTACAAGACAGAATTAAATTTAACTTACCTGAGCATGATATTGTATGGTTTAAAGATGATAGAGGGCGAATTGCATTCTATGGAGTTCAAAAAAAGCTGATTCCCGAATCTATTGGGAACAACGTAATTCATCAAGTTAGTGATGACGAAGTTGTCACATTAGTTCTTCTTGCTATGAGAGAAATGAAAAGATTATGGACATTAAATAAGGAAAATGAATATCTAAAACTAGGTTTGGATGGACAAATCTCCAATTTCGCAGTTATTGATTATGATCCTAGGAACCCTAAAGTAGATGAGAATTCTAAATTGATGTATGTTGATACTTTAACTCCTTTTATCAGAATAAATGGAAAGGAAGCTATGGACCTTAAACTTGTGGTGAGTAGCGTTCCTACAATATTAAGAGCTCCACTTTTTTATATTTTTGGACCGGGAGTAATAAATGGCTATTACGATTGGAGAACTACGGCTATGGATTTAGTTGCTAATTTTTTTAAGGAACAGAGACCAGAATTGATCCCGCGTTTAATTCAAGCAATTAATATATTCTTCAATCAAGAAGCAAGCGATTTTAATATTGAACCTTTTACTCTTGAAGAAGTTAAAAAATATTATAAATTAGATAAAATGATATGGGAATTACTTCAAAATTTTAGAAGGGTAGATAGATTTGTAAAAGTTAAGCTCTTTAGAAAAGAATATCCTTTTTATATCCCAGAAAAAATTAAGCGATAAACTTCCAGGTAAAATTAAAAGTTAACTTTAAGCAAAAAATTCAAAAGTTTATCAATACTCGTAATGAATATGACTCATAGACCCAAGGTATATTTTACCTCGAATGTATTTTCAACAAAAGAAATTGGTTCTAATGAACAAATTTCTGAAGAATATCGCAAAACCATTAAATATTTGTGGCAACAATTAGATCAAATAGCAGAATTTAAATTTTTCAATGGAAGATTTCCCTCAGAGGAACAAATTAAAAATGAGATAGAAAAATTTAATCCTGATATTCTTGGATGTCATTTAAGTCATCAAATAGCCGCTAAAATATTAAAAAACTCAAAAATTTTCGCAATTTCTACATCAACAGCGGGATATAATCATATTCAACGAACGGAAGAGGATAATATTTTGATTACCCATACTCCGGGAGTTCTTCAAGAAACTGTAGCAGATTACACTATAGCAATAATAATGGCGAATTTAAGAAATTTAATTGATCTTCATAATTATGTATGGAATGGTCAATGGAGTCTTGATGATAAATGGGATTTAGATCAATCTCTTTCTTCTGTAATCACAGATAAAACGCTCGGAATTGTAGGATTAGGTGAAATTGGGAAAGAAATAGTAAGAAGGCTATATCCTTGGGGTGTTAAAATCATTTATAATGATAAGAAGCAAATGAAACAAGTTGCAAAAGATTTTCCTTTGATAGAATTTAAAGATAAAATTGACGATATTTTTAGAGAATCAGATATTGTTAGTCTACATATTCCCTTAAATAAATATACCGAAAATTTAGTGAATAGAAACTTACTGAAGTTGATGAAAGAAGGTTCTCTTCTGATAAATACTGCACGAGGAGGCATTTTAGAATTAGGACCTCTATTAGATATGTTAGAAAATAAAGAAATTCGAATAAATATTGCCTTTGATGTTTTTCCTATAGAACCTCTTGATTCTAAAACTTTAATGAGATTAAAAACAATAAAAGATAAAAATCCAAACATGAGGATAATTCTAATGCCCCATAATGCTTCTGCAGATGCAAATACTAGAGCAAAAATGAATGTACTATTTCTAGAAGATATAATTAAAATTATAAAATCTACTTCTACAGAAGATTTAAAGGAAATTCATATTATACCAGAACATAAAAATCAAATAGCTGAAAAAAAATGGAGAATTTATAATTATTGGGAACAAAAATGATTAGATCATTTATAGCTATTGAATTGAAAGATCCGGGAACAATTGAGAAAATTTCTTCATTCTCGTATAGGTTAAAACAAAATCAACCAAAGATTAAACTGGTAGAACCAGAAAATCTACATATGACGATGAAATTTTTGGGAAATATTCCTGAAACAGTAGCTCCTAAGATTTATAGGATTTTACAAAAAGATATTAATGAAGAACTTTTTCAGGGGAAAACTTTCAATTATTATCTGAAAGGGGTAGGTCAATTCAATAGGTTTTCAGTTTTATGGACAAAACTAGTTGGTGATATTCAATTTTTACAAAACATTAAAGATTCAATTGAAAATGATTTGTTTGATAAATTACACATTGAACGCGACAAAAGAACTAAGTTTAAACCTCATCTGACAATTGCACGACTTAAAAAAAGTAAAATAAACTATAAAACTTTCGATTCACTTAAGAATTTAATTAATGAGAATAAGGAACTTGAGTTTGGGATTTTTACTGTTAATCAAGTTAAATTAAAGAAATCTGAACTAACTCCAAAAGGTCCAATTTACACCGATTTGGTATATTAAATGCAAAATAACAAACCTATTAAAGCCATCATTTGGGATTTAGATGGTACACTTATTCATTTTAAAATTGATTATTTAAGAGCACGTAGAATAGCTATAAAAATTTTAAAAGAACACGGAGTTCCTAAACATCTACTTACTGTAGAATTTTCTATTTTAGAAAATGTGAAACAAGCAAGAGAGTTTTTTGAAAAAGAAGGGTATTCTATTACAAATATAAATGGAATTATAGAAGACGTTGATAATGAGATTATTAAAATAGAATATGAAGCTGCAATTAATGCAAAAATGATTGATGGAATTGACCAAGTATTAGAATTCGCTAAGAATAATAATTTAAAACAAGCAATTTTTACATTTAATACAAAAAGAAATGCAAAAATATCTCTCAAAAAAGTGAATTTATTACACTATTTTAACATAATTGTTGGAAGAGATAATATTACTAATTTAAAACCTCATCCGGATCATTTAACTCATATCTGCATTGCGTTAAATGTAAAATCCGATGAAATATTAGTAATTGGAGATACTATCCGTGATATTGAAGCAGCCATCAATGTAGGAGCTCATTCTATAGCTATACATACAAAATTGGCAAAGTTAGAAGCCCTTCAAAAAGCAGATAAAATAATTGAAGAACATGAAATACCATCAGAATTAATCAAAGAAATTGAGAAACTTTTATAAATTAAAAAAAAAATAATAAAATATCTACTAAAACTATTATTGAATAATTGTATTCAAGGGTTTGAAGTAAAATAATGAAAGTAGAGTATTACCTCGACATTTTAAAACCTCATCAGCCTGGTGTTGATCTAGTCGCTCGCACTTTAATGAAAATTAATGGAGTAACAAAAGTCCGCATTAGAGTTGATGAGTTAGATCAAAAAACTGCATCATTACATATGAATATTGAAGGAACTAATCTTTCTCTAGATGAAGTAACTGAAGTTCTAGAAACTATGAATTGTGCTTTACATAGTGTTGATGAGGTCAATTTGGAAGAAAAAGACTAAATGAATTCCAATTAATTCTTTATTTTATATTTTTTTTTATATTAGGTCAAACAAAAAAATAAAAATTAGTTCTACTGATTTTATTTATAAAAAGAATTTTTTTTATAACAATGATGAATCCAACTGTGATAAAGATTCTTGAAGAACGTGGAGAAATCAATGATGAGTTAGATTATGCTTTAATGAATTATTTACTTCAAAACCGAGGTGCTGGATACACAGCATGTCAACCTCAACTTGTAGAAATAGAGGGGGGTAAAAAGGCAATTAAAATGAATATTGATCATACTTTTATCGATAAAGATAATCAATTAATGGGGTTAGGTATCGTAGGCAATATATATGTTGATCTAGACGCTTTACAAGTAATATATTGTACCCCTGCTGAAGAATTAGAAGAAAATATACGTAAGTTAAAAGCGGCTGGAATTCAACCTCAATCCAGACCAAGAGGTAAATATTAAAAGCAATTTATTCTCTTTAGAGTAAAGGCATAACAAAATATTCTTTCTTAGAAAAAAATATAAAGATAATATCATTCTTAACTTTACTGATTTATAATGACAAATATAGATAGTGATATCAAACAACTAATCCAAGACTATCTGTTAGATGAGGGATTATTACGAGGGAAAATATCTGATCCCAAACTCGATTTTGGTTTTCAATTTATATTCCCCCCTGGAAAAGATCCTCTAGGGCGACCAGTTGGCAGAAATATGGTTGTTTTTCGACCAAAAAATAAAAACCTAATCATTGTCAGTTTAGGAGTTCAAATCTCAGAACCACATGTAAATGCATTAAATTCTCTAGAAAATGCTAAGAAGATGAATTTTTTCATGGATTTGAGAAAATC
>JBHLRA010000167.1:0-4641 GCA_048883045.1 Candidatus Thorarchaeota archaeon
AGGATTCCCTCCAACTATAGATTGATATGGATCGATTAATACACTAAGGCTTGTTTCTGCTTCATAATAAAAGAGATCGACAATATCCCAAACGGGATCATATTTTCCGCCATATGGAGAATCAAAATCCTTAAAAAAGTTTGGATCTGTATCAAAATTATTGAAATCCATAAATTTTTCATCTTTTTCTTGAATAATTTTCCCTTTTTTAATATCTGAATTATTAGAATTTAGATTGTGAAATTCATGTTTCCAAAATGCATAATCTCCTTGATAAAACGCTGGAGTTTCCCTTTGTTTATAATTGTATATATTTGTTCTTCCATAAGAATAAAATCTTAGATCAGATTGAGTAAAATATCCATATCCACTATCTAGTTTTTCTGTATCCCAATAATATTCTGAATCAAAATAAGGATCTTCAATAATTTGTTTTTTAGAATAAGGATCAATAGAGAACTGCATTGAAGATGTATTCCAATTTTGAGGTGTTGTAATATTGAAATAACCACTTCCATTAGCTAAATAATCTCTTTTATTTATTATACTAGATGCATTCTCTAGAGTTTTAAAATTAGCGGTGTTTGAAGAAATATACCCACCTGCATCATCAGTAAGTTGGTTTAATAGCGGATCTAGTGATTCGTTAGTAAATTTTTCATCATTTAATTTATTATTATGCTCTAATAATCCTAAGTTGGATTGACTTGTAAAAATACTATTAACAATAAGAATCAATATTGAAATTGTACATAAAAATATGAATTGGTTTAATTTCCTATTCTTTTTTATCATTATCTAACCCCTTATCCTTACTTATTTGAATATAGACTTAAAAAAAACTTATCAAATCAAATAATGGTTGTAAGCGTATTTAAAAATAAGTATTCTATCAGATTAGAAAGTCTTTTAGCCATTATTTTTCCCTTTTCAAACCATAAAACAATTTATCAAGATGTATAGGTTGAATTTTTTCTTTCCATCTCGATTCATTTTGCTTGATCCAAGTATTATATTCAGATATATTGAATTTTTGTACTTTTTCTGGAAAAATAGCTTTCAATCTTATTACAATATTTTGAATAACATCAAGAGACATATCTTTTTTACTCGTAAGTGCATCATTAAGTTGCTCTAAAGTGCGAGCACGCTTATAGGGTATTAATAATCTAAGTATACTCTTGATAATTTTATCAAAATATTTTTCTTTTGAGATAGAATCAAAATCTAAAGAATAAGTCGTAAGAAGTCTATTAATTTGGGCAATTTTCCCAGTGTCGATAAACATCTCATTGGTACAAAAGTCTATACAGCGATAACAATAATAACATTCACCCTTCTCACTGATATCGAATCCTTCTAAGGTAGGACATATTTTTTCACATATCCCACATTCAGTACAATAAGGGGTTCTTCTTATTTTCAAAGGACTTACTTTGCCAAATAAAAATGCTAAAGCACCAAAAGGACAGAAAAATCGACAATAAGGACGATATATGAAGATACTAACAAATATGGTCAATAATAATAATATAAAAGCTACAAATATCCCCACATTTAGCGGAGTCCAAAATATAAGAAATCCATTAATAGGATTCATAAATAAAGTTACTTCTAGTCCCCAAATTATTGAAGATATCGCGTAAACTGCAAAAAACCCCCAGCGTAAATAATTTTTCTTTTTCCAAAATTTCCTCTCATAATCTAATTTCGATTTGAATCGTATCATAGAACCCAATTCTTGCACCGCACCTAATGGGCACACATAACCACAAAAAATTCTACCAAAAATTAAAGTCAATCCAAAAAATATCGAAACTCTTAATAATAAAGAAACCAATCGATTTGGAAAAAGAATGTCAGCAAAAATGTGTTGAATTATCAATACCACATTGGGGACACCACCTAAAATTATCCCCCCAAAAATGAAAGAAATTGATAAGAGTACTACTTTTAATTTATTATTTAATTTTTGTTTGCGAATTAGAATAACGGCGAATAAACCAACAGAAATTAGTACTACAAATGATAAAATTACTAAAATAAAGAAATTTCTATGAGGAAAATATAAAGATTGTATCCATTCATCAAAATTTTGATGAATCATGTAGACTAAAATACTTCATATATAATAAAATAAGTAGAAAAAAATTCTAAGTCATCAACACGAATGTAAAATATGTTAATTATTTATAAATACCATCAAACCAAGAATAAAGTAGAAGAGCTGAAAGGGAGTGACCATAATTCTTTCGATTATACCCCTATATTTACCTGCTGCAAATATACTCGAGATGATTACACCTATTAATGAGATTATAGCCGAAACAAGTGAAAAAATAGCAAATCCATTCCATCCTTGTACATTTTGTAAACGAATCCACAGCATTATCATCCCAAAAATTGCAAAGATTCCCATAAGAACGACGAAGGCTATATGTCCTTTTCCTTTATAAGTTGTGAATTCACCTCCTTCATCAAGAGGGAAAAAAAGAGCAATAATTATTCCAAAGATTGAACTTACCAAAAGAAATATGGGACCAAGAATTGAACCTCCCCCGTCATTTATCCCTGGATGCAATCCAATGAAAAATATAAATAATAAAAAACTCTCTACAATCACAAATGATTGAGCTAAACGTCTGTTAGGTGCCCCAACTGCGAACAATGAACTTATATCATCACGAATATGATTATAATTCGAATCTAAATGTCCACATATTATCCACATAGCTGTATAAATAATTGGACTAAGCATTCCACAAATTGCTAGAATCTGAAATATATTCATAATTGTTTGGATTTATAATTAAGATTAAAAGTTTACTATTATAAATGTAAGGGAGAAAATTATATTTAAGAAAGATAACTAGAATTCTTGTTAGAAAAATGGATGAAATTGACTTATTCATTATTAAAAGACTGTTTGAAAATTCACGCCTTACTTATCGAGAATTAGCGGAATTAACCGATATGTCTGTGAGTAGTATACATAAACGTATAAAAAGTCTTGAAAATGATAAGATTATTAATGCTTACATTGCCCGCCCAAGTGCAATCGCACTAAAAAGTCTATGGATTATGATTTTCGGTACTTCCAAAGCAAAGTCAATGGACACTGTTAGCAATGAGCTTGGACAACACGAGAATATTGAATTTGTTGCTATAGCAGGAGGTAAATTTCTATATATCTCTGCATTTTTAAGAAATATTTCAGAACTTCAAGAGCTTAGTAGTTACGTTTCAACTACTGCTCAAATAAATGAACCAACTGTAGGAATTGTAAATATGCCTTATATAACAATCCCGGAACCACTATCAACTATAGATTATAAAATATTAAAAGTCTTAAATAGAGATGCAAGGAAGTCTATAACTGATATTGCAGATGATGTTGGTCTTTCTGCCAAAACTGTTAAAAAACGACTAGATCGAATGATTGAAAATAAATTAGTATTATTTTCTATTTCTTATACTCCGCTGTACGGAAACAGTTTTATAACGGTTTTTCATCTATTTTTAAAGGAAGGAACTGATATTAATTCCACAATTGAACATATTAATAAGAGATATTGTGAGAACATTGCTCACTGTTTTAGTTATAGTAATATTCCTAACTTCATTACAATAACCACTTGGGCAGAAACTGCACAAGATTCCCAAAGAATTCAGAAAGAACTGCAAACAGAAGGCTTTAAAGATGTTATTCCACATATTTTTTTGTCTTTAAATTGGTATGATTGTTGGATTGATCAACTGCTTAGATCTAAATGATATAAAAAATTCCCAAATTTCAACTGAATGGAAAATATTATGATACTCTGAGTTCTAAAATATATTCATTTGAGTAGAAAATTGCGGATTTTTGTTGATAATTTTGTAGTTAATTTTCTATATTTTTATCAATAACAATCAATTTCTTATTTAAAATTAAAGAATTTCATTGCTCATTAATTTCCTAACTAGAGAACATTCTCTTATTAGAATTCCATTCTATATTGTAATTAACGCCAAAATTAGAAAATGTAAATAAAAAAAATGGAACAAAATTATTTGGAGAGTGGAAGATTTGGTTGACTATAAAGAAGTCATTGGTTGGATGTTCGGAGCAGTAATAGCAGTTACGTGGATTGCTTGGGCAATTATTGCCCCTGGGAATATGTTAGGCCTTGCTATTGCTCTTGCTATTACTATATTGTGTGGTACAGCATCAGGAGGTCTTATTGCGCTAAGTCAAAATAAGATTAAATGGAAAGAAGCACTTGGTTGGGTGCTAGGAGCCACTATACCAGTTGCTTGGATAAGTTGGGCAATAATTAACCCAGGGGATATGTTGGGGCTTGTTATTGCTTTAGCTATTACTATATTATTTGGTACGGCATCTGGAGGACTTATTGCGTTAAGCAAAAAAGAAGTTAAATAATTTTAGGAAATCTAATCTATTTTTTTATTTTCATTTCATTTGAATTTAACTAAAATATAAAAAATACAGAAAAATATGAAGAAAATGGTATGGAGACAATGTCAGAGTCAGAATTAAAGAGTAATGAAATAAAATTTGGTCCCGATTCTCCTCACGCTATTGAAGTAAAGGATTTAAAGAAACATTATATCGGGAAACATAGTTATAACGATGTTAAA
>JBHLRA010000167.1:4741-6569 GCA_048883045.1 Candidatus Thorarchaeota archaeon
CCGATTCTCCTCACGCTATTGAAGTAAAGGATTTAAAGAAACATTATATCGGGAAACATAGTTATAACGATGTTAAAGCAGTTGACGGTATTTCGTTTTATGTAGAAAAAGGGGAGCTTTTTGGACTTTTGGGACCCAATGGAGCTGGTAAGACAACTACAATAAATATGCTATGTGGGTTATTAAAACCTACAGAAGGAACTGCTCTAGTTGGAGGTTATGATGTAAGGAAGAATCTTAATAAAGTTAAGAAATTAATAAGTGTATGCCCACAAGAAGCAGCAATATTTCCATTTCTTAATGCTAGAGAAAATATTGAATATTTTGGAAACATGCACCTGATGTCGAAGGAGAAAATTGATGAGCGAGCAGAAGAATTATTAAAAGTATTAGGTTTATACGAAGCCAGTGGGCGAAAAACTAAAGGATATAGTGGAGGAATGAAAAGACAATTAAATCTATTAGTAGCACTAATAAATGAGCCTACTATACTCTTCCTAGATGAGCCAACAGTAGGAATGGACCCTCGAATTCGACGAAAAACTTGGGAATTTATTAATACTTTAAAAAATGAAAACAGAACTATCATATTAACAACCCATTATATCGAAGAAGCAGAAGCCCTCTGTGATAGAGTTGCGATTATTGATTATGGGAAGCTTGTAGCATTAGATTCTCCCCAAAAACTCATGGAAGAACACGGCGTTAAAAATTTGGAAGAAGTCTTTTTAAAAATTACTGGAAGAAGAATTTTGGAGGGGGTTTAATAATGAAAGGACAAAGAATTTTAACAGTTTTTAGGATGGAAATGAAGAAACTAATAAGAACACCAATGTACTTAATAATTTCGTTATTTTTCGTTGCACTGCTAGTAGTGATATTAGGGTTTGCTTTAGGTAATTATTATGAATGGGGACCTGATGCATATGGGAATCCAAGAAGTATTTTTGAACATATGGTTCCAGGATTATTTGCTTATTCAGGTATACTACTAACATTTACGTTCGCGTCAGCTGTCACTGGAGACCGAGATACCGGAGTGCAGAGAAGAATGAAAACAACTCCAATAACCTCTGGAGAAGTAATAATAGGCCAAATGTTATCATATACAATTGTACCAATCATTCAAACCGCAATAATATTAGTAACTGCGCTCCTTATGGGATTTAATCCAATACTTACCGTCGAAGGGGTAATTATGGTATTTGTGTTTATGATCTTTATGAGTTTTTGCTCAGTGGGGCTTGGACTGATTACAGGAACAATCGCAAAAGATGCTAGGGCTGCTGGGGGTTTAGCTTTTATCTTTATCGTACCACAACAATTGTTTGGCTCATTTATATATATGGGCGAAGCAACAAAAGTAATAGGGTATGCCATGCCAAGTTACTATGTATCTGAAGGCATATATCGTATTTTCTATGGAGGTACTTTAATGGATCCATTTCTTTGGCTTGACCTTCTAGTGATTGCAGTTATTACATTGGTAATATACATAATTGGTGTAAAATTATACGATAGGTAAATCCTATTTTTTTATTTAATTGAATGTATTAAAAGAGGGAATAAATAAAAGGTAGAATATTATGAAAAAATGGACAGCATTTATTATAGGAATAATTTTGGTCGTTATTTTTATAGTCACAATGTTTGTACTACCTCCACTGTTAGGGTGGTATTACCCTAACATTTTAAGTTGGCAGGATTTTGTAGATTCAATAAGTACACCAGAAGGATTTATGATCGGGATTGTTACCGAGGTGATTCCGATTATATGTGTTACAATCGGAGCGATATTCCTTATAGTTTTTGCGATTAAAATGATTCG
>JBHLRA010000168.1:0-6468 GCA_048883045.1 Candidatus Thorarchaeota archaeon
TTCTACACCTTGCTTGGAGTGTGGGGTGAGGTTCCTCAGCAGGTCAAGCCCACCGTCAGCTCCATATCTCACTCGTCTCTTTTTTAAAAGGTAAAGTAAATATATAAATTTTTGTCTAGGATTTTGAAATTATTTTTTAACTGAAACATTGGGAATTATTGTTACTGCTAAAAAAATCCATAAAATACATATTCTTCTGATTTTTTCTCTTTTTTATCTTCATTAATTTGCATTGCTATTTTACTAATTTCTGACAAATTTATATTCAATTTGGGTGTTTCTCAAAATATTCCGCACGTTTATCTATATCAAAATTATTATTATTTCTATAGACTTTTTAATTCTTTATTTGTTCTAACAATTATAGTTGCATTTATAATTTGAAATTTATTTGGAATATTACTTTTTTTTAGATTTCAGTACCAATTGAAGAAATTTTAATATAATTAGATTATTTATATATACCACGTTTAATTATGTAGCAGTAATAGGAATTTCTAATGTCCGAAAGATAAAAATAGATAACTCTCTTAAAATATTATTAGCTTATTAATTATTTTAGAAATTATAAATGAAGCAGACCAATCTCAAAATAAAGGACCTATTTAGAAAGGAGGAAAAATTAACTTTTTTAATAGGGGCAGGTTGTTCTGTTGGTTCTCCTTCAACTGTCCCAGATGGTAATACAATAAAAAAAGAGTTAATTAATTATTTTTGTGCTGAATCTGAAATTGAAAATATTCTTAAAATAGAAGATTTGAAATTAGAGCAATTAATAAGCATAATCTATTCCAACTTAGACGAAGATCTTAAAATTATTGACTATTTTGGATTATTTAATAAACCAAATCTTCAACATTTTTTCTTAGCGGATTGTCTCCAAAAAGGACATTTCATAATGACGACTAATTTTGATTTTTTAATAGAAAATGCACTTATTAAATTAAATATTCCTCTTAATGAAATTTTACCAGTTATTACGGAGGAAGATTTCGAAAATTACTCTAATCCAACTGAATTATTTAAACGTAGATTTAAAGCAATTTATAAAATCCACGGTTCAGCTAAAAATATTATAACTGGGGAAGAGACGAGAAGCCCTTTTATGAAAACAATTAAAACTCTTGGATTAAATAAATCAGGAAAAAGTATATATCAAATTGAGCCTTTTAAGCAGATTTTATTAGATAATATCTGTGAAGGACGCTCGCTAATTATAATGGGTTATTCAGGTATAAATGATTTTGATATAATACCGACAATAAAAGCAATAAAAAATCTTAAACAATTAATTTGGATAAATCATTCCGAATCAATACAACATGGTAATGAAATTATATACGAAATAATATCAGGTAAGAGTCAATCCTTGCCTGAAATCAATAAAAATTTAATTGCAATTGCTGAAAAACTTCATGAAATCTCTCGTTTTAAGAATAAAAATAAAATTTATCTTATTAATGCTAATACAGCAAATATAGTCGAAGAGTTAATTCAGGTTAAAGTAAAATTAAGCTCAGAAATATTATCTCTAAGTATAAAAGATTGGTTCAAAGAGAATATCAAAAGCCCAAGTGTGTTTGAAAAAATTTTGATTGCTTCTAGAATCTATTATGATTTTGGTTTATTCAATGACGCTATGAGATGTTCTGAAATAATGATTCGACTTACAACATTGGCAGATGTCGAGTCGTGGAAGTTAATGGCTGAAGAAGCAATCCATAAAAGTTTTATATATCAACGAAGAAGTCCAGAGACATTAAATCAGAGGATCAAAGGAGATAAAACTAAAAATCAGAGAGAAGTTTTAATTATGAAATCTAAATATCTTAATCTTATGGCAAATATCTATCATTTAAAGGAAAACTACTCTGATGCAATGAAAAAATTTGAAGAGATTTTAACAATTCATGAGAAATTAGGTAATTTGAAAGAGGTTGCTACTAGTATTAATAATATTGCTAATATTTACTATACAATTAATAACTATAATGAGGCATTGAAAAATTATAATAGAGCACTTAAAATTTATAAAAAGTTAGGAGATTTTAGTAATAAAGCTACCAGCTATATAAATATTGGTGAATGCTTTTTTGCACAAGATGATTATCCTAAAGCAATAAAGAGCTATCTAAGCGCATTAAAGATTAATAGAGAACAGGGGTTCCTAAAAGGAAAAGTTGCAAGCCTAAATAGGTTGGGGGAAATTATGAGAATTCAAGAAAATTACTCTAAGGCTTTAAAATTAACTACGAATGCTATCAAAGTTAACGATCAATTAAGAGATTTCACTGGAAAAGCTACTTCTATAAAACTAATGGCTTCTATTAAAAATGATCAAGGTTATTATCAAGAGGCAATAAAATTTTACAATAGGGCATTAAAAATTTATGAGAAATTAGGAGATTTAAGCATGAAAGCTGAATGTTTTACTGATATTGGGGACATTTATAGAATACAAGGAAAACTTTCTGAAGCTTTAGAGCTCTACATGAGAACTTTAAAGATTAACGAAAAAGGGAATAATCTCAGTATGAGAGCCAATTGTCTTAAAAATATTGCATTAATTAATCATGATCAAGGAAATTATCCAGAAGCGTTGAAATACTATAGAGAAGCACTATTTATTTATAAAAATTATGAGTTAACTGAAAAATCAGAAATAAATGATATTAAAGAAAAAATTGAAGCTACTTTTCGTTTATTTCAAAAAAAGGATATTCTAAAGAAAAAAGAAACCATGCAACCTGATTTACCTGAAGTTAAACTCGAAATAAGTAAAAAAAAAGACGTAGAGCCTCAATTCAACTCTTCAGATTTAACGAAAGAAAATGATGATTATAAAGATTTTGAAATTAACTTGAAATATTATGAAAATATGCTAAAGAATGCCGAATTATCTGGTGATTTATATAAAAAATTGAAAGCTATTAACCAGATTGGAGAAATATATAGAGCTCGTGGTTGGTATATGAAAGCGGTGAAGATTTACGAAGAAGGATTAGAAATCGCAGGAAAATTAGAGGATAAATCTATAAAATTTACATTTGTTTCAAAAATTCGAGCATTATACAATGATTTATTTAATACATTCTAATTGAAATCATAAATAAAGAACGTGAATTTTATTTGAGATTTATTGTATTTCACTTTTTCGGATTGTATGCTTAACTTTAATCAAAGAGTTATTGTTTTCAATTTTTTTATGATCTGTCAATGTATCCTCTATAGCTTTTACTTCTGCTCTTGTTTTGAGTCCTATAGTTTCCTTTAATTGTTCTAAAATCTCTTTTTCTTTTAGACCGTTATTATAAAGCTCTAATAATCTATTAACTGAATCGTTATTATAGAAAATATATCTGTTGTTCAAGAATATTATCAAACCCCATCTCCTTTTTTTATTTTTATAGAGTTTAATCAAATTTTTTCTAATTCTTTCAATTGGTTGGTTTAATTCAGCAGCAATATCCATATCACTAATTCTTAAATGCTTTTGCATAGCTCTTATAAGCTTCTTTTTAAACGAAAGTGAAAAAAGATAAACTAATAAAGCAATACTAAGAAGAGTTATAGTAATCAAGATTGCGAACATTCGATTAAATATAAAAACAACTAATATTGCTACTATTAAAAAACTCCACAAAAATGCTGATAATTTCATTATTTAGTTTTAGTACCTCTATGAATCGTTCCTTCTATCTTTTGAATTTTCAATTCAATTTCATTTAATTTAAAAGTATATTTCTCATAAAGTTCTGCATATTTATTGATGTCAATATCATTATTATCATATAAACTTCTTAATTCTTTAATTGTTCTTCCTATAGCTGTTTTTTTACTTAATAATGCCTCTTTCTTTTTTATAGGATTTGGTTTATCTAAGTTTTTTCTTTTATATTTTCTATAAATATCAACATTCACATCCATAGGTTTTACACTTGATAAATATAATGTAGTTCTAGGTAATTGTTCGGCCAAATTTTCAGGTACAGCAATATAAGGTTCTGGATTGATAATCTCCTTAATAATTTCATAGGGTAAAATTTCAGCATCGATTTCCATAATGTTATCATTAACAACTGATAAATTAAAGAGGATATTTCCTTTTTCTTTTTTGGTTAGATCTTTAAATTTTTTTAACATATCTTCCCAAATTTCTTCTGATTTTGAAAAATAATAGACAGTTTTTTTTGATAAATCTTCAATTAATCTTGTTTGAGTTTGTTTGTCCAAAGATTCAGAAACTTCCATTTTTTGAAGATATTGAACTTTTAAATAACAAGCTTTCCCCATATCAAAATCAGCTTGAGCACTTAGCTGTCTATTTATTTTTTCATTATCAAATCCTAAATAAAACAATCTTCTTGATAATAAACTAAGCCCAGCATACAATTTAGAAGCAAGATTCAAGTTATTCTGCCTTTCTTCCTTAAGAGCAGCAAGATTCTGAGCAAAAATTCTAGCTTGTTCAGATTCAAATTCCAAATTTTTTGGTTTTAAACTTTTGCCAATTTTATTTTGATTTACAGCTGCAGCACTAAAATATGCTGCTGTCTTATAATTCTTGCTACAATTCACCATTGATATGGTAGCATTTTCCCAATCTTCTGCCTTTTCAAAATTTTTAGAAAGTTGAGTATATAATCTTGCTAATACCCAGGAAACACGAGCACATTCGAACATGATATCATAAATATCAATCTCCTCATTATCAATAGGATCATAATACGAGGTTGTGATGGCTAATTCTTTTATAACCAAATTTTGATTTTTAACTTTATAATTTATATTTAGAAGATCTATATATTCAGATATAAGATCTAAATCATCATAAGATGTAATTTCATTTTGTTTGTTAAGCTTTTCTTCCAATTTTTTTATTTTAAAATGTAGAAATCTAATTCTTTGTGTGATTTCGTCTGAAAAAAGATCTTTAATATAATCAATCTTTAATTTATCTTCCATTCTTTGTGTTACTT
Organism: Candidatus Thorarchaeota archaeon; assembly: GCA_048883045.1. Taxonomy (GTDB): domain Archaea; phylum Asgardarchaeota; class Lokiarchaeia; order Sigyniarchaeales; family SOKP01; genus Loki-b32. The sequence continues at coordinate 4,980 of JBHLRA010000168.1, forward strand.
TATCCTTTTTTATATGTTTTTTCTTCTGAGCGCTTTTTTTACTTACAACTTTCTTTTTAGTTTTTTCAATATTAGACACTTCATTCAATTTGTTTCCATTAACTCGTTCTTTTTTTTGAGAGATCTCTAATTTAGATCTAGGAATTTTTTCAGAAATGTCATTAATATTTGAATTTTTTTCAAAAATTATATCTTCTTTCCTATTAAGGAAATCAATAGCCTCTTGGATATATTTTACTGCTGTATTGATAGTAAATCCTGGAATATCTAACAGTTCTTCAACTTTCTTTAAAGATAACTTTTCAATTGTGTCTATCCCAGCTCTTTTCAATCGATCAACTGTTTCTTTATTGATGCTACTAAGATCTTCTAACATAGTTTAACTTTTTAATGAAATTAATATTGAATTTTGTTCATATGCCTTAAATAAATCGTTTATAAAAAATTTTCTTATTTGAAAATATTATTGAATGTTGTTTATATGTCTTAAATATAAAACCACTAAAATATAATTTTGCATACAATTTTTGGAATAAATTACAAAGAATATTAATGTTTAATTTACTTAAATTTGTTTAGGTGACCGACAAAATTAACTACTATTCGATAAAATCCATTCAATATTTTAAAAAGATAACGACATTTATATTGTAAAATTATACATCCAAATTTATGAAATATATAACTATCTCATTTAATTAGTAGAATAATTAACATTGAATAAATCTCTTTAAAAACTTGGATTTAGAATTTCCCTTTTGTCATAGGACAAAGTAAACATTTAAATATGCGATTTTTTTTTTTTTAATATAGGAAAGGGGATACGGTATAAGTGACTTTTGGATCAAAATTTGAAATATTGATAAAAAGTCATTTCGTCCATTGGTCCTTAATAAGGTAGCTAATTTGAGCTATCTTATAATTGGGTTATTTTAATTAGAAAAAATTGGTGTTCTAAATCTCATTTAGGAAAAAAAGTTTAAAATTAGATTGTATATTAATGGTTTGCTTGATTCTTACTTCAATTAATTTATTTTTTTTTAATTATTTGGATTCAAGTGTAAAGGAAAGTCGTTATACCCCAATAATAAGTGAAAAATCAATAGGTATTGATATAAATGAGGAAAATTTTATAAACTTTCAAAGCGATATTGTTAGTTGGGGTGAAGTATTAGCTAATAATCCAAGTCTTTCCAATTTAGATAAGATCATTTCTTATCCAGATAGTGCTTCAGTTAAAGTTCGAGAGGATAAAAAAATTGAATTCGTAATAAAAAGAGACGCCACGGAATTCTCTATTTGGGCTCAGGATTTGCTTTCAGAATATAATGCAGAATTTTATGAAGAAATTTCATACTTTAATGCTAGTATTGTTTATATCTCACTAGATAACCTAGAAAAATTTATAATCGAATCAAGAGTTACTCCAGGAATCGCCTATGTAGAACCTAACTTTTATATTCAGCTTGATTTTGTACCTAACGATGAA
>JBHLRA010000169.1:0-6448 GCA_048883045.1 Candidatus Thorarchaeota archaeon
TCCCTTCAAATTTTTTTAATATTTAAAATAATGATATAAATTTAGGTATCTCTATATATTTAATCTTACTTTTATCCTGATACTTTTTTAAATTAAAAAATTTGATTTTAAATTTAATATGTAAAAATATAGTTAGATCATTGTATTTTAACCCAATTTTTTGTCATCTTTTGAAATATTAATCTAATCAATTTATAACATTTTAGAGGAAATTAAATACAATAAAAACATTATAATATGATATTATAAATCAAATTTGAAGAAATGATAAATATGGCTCAAAATTCTGAATTTAATTTAGGAGATTTGAAAATTGATCAATTAAGTTTTGTATATAAGGATATTAAAAAACAAGCTGAAATCATGGAGAATATATATGGAGTTCCTAAATTTGCACAAATGGAAAATATTACTCATCAAGATGCTACTTATCGTGGTAAAGAAGTAACAATAGTCGCCGATTATGCGTTTAGTCGCTTACTTAATATACAAATTGAATTACAACAATGGAAAAGTGGAGATAGTCTTTTTAAAGAATTTTTAGATCAAGGAAGAGAAGGACTTCATAGTATTGCTATATTTGTGGATGATTTAGATAAATATATAGATGAATTCAACAGTAAAGGCATAAAAGTGATCCAGACTGGTCAAATCGGTAAATTTAAATTTGTATATTTAGACACTGAAAAAACATTTGGTTTTTTACTAGAAATAGGAATGACATTAAAACGAAAAAAAAAAAAGGAAAAAGTTGCCTAATTTTTTAAACTTCAATTAATCTATTTTTTGAATAATTTTATTTTACATTAAAAAAAGTTAGATTTTTCTACCTGTTTTTCTTCTTGCTCTTTTATAGAGTCTATCTAATACAGCTCGCATATCATCTGGATTTTCTCTCATATCCTTTATTTGAACTGCAGCTTCACCAGGTAATATTTCAAAGCTTTCATTTAGGATGCCATCGATAAATATTTCAGCTACTTCTTCCGCGGTCATAACTGTTCCTGATTCTGATATAATTTTGCATTCTACAGGTTTGAGCTTATTTTCTTCAGCAAAACCGGGAGTATCTGTATCAACAGGAAAAAGTACCGAAATTTTAATATTGTAAGGCAATAATTCATGTCGTAAAATTTCTGCTAACCCAAAAACAGCATATTTACTTGGACAATATGTTGTATAACCCATAATTGCCATAAATCCCATAACTGAAGAAGTAAAAGTAATATATCCTTGTTTAGATTCTAAAAAATAAGGTAAAACAATAAGAGTTGGGACTAACTGTCCATAATAATTTACATCCATATTTCTTTTAAAATCTTCAAGTCTTAATTTTTCAATATATTGAACGTAAGCGTAACCTACGAAATTAAATAAATAATCTGGGATTTTATGTTTATTAATAATGTCTGTTATAAGTGGTTTCAATTTGTCCATATCTTTAGTATCACAAGATATAATCTCAATGAATTGCGATTCTTCTGATTTTAATTTATCACACTCCTCTTGAGTTTCTTTTAATGTATCCATGCCTCTCGCAATAATACATACACTCCCTCCTAATTGAACAAATAACTTTGCTGTAGCTTTCCCCATCCCTTTGGAACCACCCGGAATTATCGCGAACTTTCCTTTAAAGGGTTGTTGAGCTATTAATTCTTCATTTACCATTTTCAATCATTAATTATTATTTTGATATAGATTTAAGATTTTTTATTTATATATCTGACTTGAGGGTATAAGGTGGTACACCTACCTCTCCTATCCCTCCATCAATCGGAAATACATGTCCAGTAATGAAATCACTACCAGAAGACGCTAAAAATATCATAAGGTTTATTACATCCTCCACAGTGCCTAGTCTATTAAGGGGTGTCTTCACATTTCCAATTTTCATTACCTCAACCATTACATCTTCTCTATCACCATATATTCCTGTCACATGAAACCCTGGAGCAATGGCATTTGATGTGATATGAGGCGCTAATGTTCTAGCTAAAATTTGAGTTAACGCAATTATACCTACTTTGCTAATGCTATATACAGGAGATTGCTCATCGACTACAACTGCTGCGAGAGAGGTTGTATGAATAACTTTACCTCTTAAAGGCTCAAATTTTTGTCTTCTCATTTTTTTGCATACAAATTTATCAACTAACCATTGTCCTTTAAGGTTTATGTTCATAGCTAAATCCCAATCTTTTTCTGGTATTTTTATAATATCCATCCCATAAACAGATGCTGTTCCTGCATTATTGAATAAAATATAAACGTTATCCAATTCTGCAAATGCCTGATCCGCCATTTCTTTAACTTGGTTTGAATCTGAAACATCGCACACTATTGGAATAACTTTTCGACCTGTTTGTTGAGTAACTTTCTTACTTGTTTCCATTAATAATTCTTCATTAATATCAACTAACACTAAATCTGCTCCTCTTTCTGCAAAAGCATATGCTACGCCTCTTCCAAAACCAGAAGCTCCTCCTGTAATAAGAGCTCCTTTTCCTTCTAAGAATTTTTCAACCATATTTTTTTTCACTTTTCTATTTTTTATATATTTTTTATATATCAGATTTTAAGAATGTTGCGGGTATTCCTACATCCCCAATTCCCCCATCTATCATAAAATTATGACCCGTAATGAAATCAGATGCAGGAGAAGCTAAGAATACCATTAAATTGACAACATCCTCCACTGTTCCTAACCTATCTAAGGGAGTTTTAACAGATCCCTCTCTTAACATCTGCTTTAATAAATCTGGATCACTATTATAAATTGGAGTTGCATGATATCCCGGAGAAATAGAATTAACAGTTACTTTAGGCGCTAAATCATGAGCAAATATTTTCATCAATGTAATAACTCCGCTTTTTGAGATGCTATATACTGGCAGAGCAGAATTTGGCTTCACGCCAGCAATAGATGCATTGCAAATTATTTTACCAGCAAGGGGCCTAAAATTTTGGCGCTTAATCTTTTTAGCTAAAGCTTTTGTAACTAGCCACTGTGATTTAAGATTGGTTTGCATAATTAAATCATATTCATCTTCCTTGGTTCTAAACACATTTAAGCCATAATGAGGTGATATTCCAGCATTATTAAATAAAATAAATATATTATCTAATTCTTCCCAAGTTTTTTTTACCATTTCTTTTACTTGATCTGATTTTGATACATCACAAATTATAGGTACAACCTTTTGATCGTATATTCTTTTAATTTCTTTAGAAGTATCTTCAAGTTGTTCTTTTTTGATGTCCACTAATACTAAATCCGCACCTCTTTTTGCATATTCTAAGGCAACACCTTTACCAAAACCAGTTGCAGCCCCAGTTATTAAAACACCCTTGCCTTCTAGGAACTTCTCATTCATTCTTAAAAATCTATTTTTAATTCATAATAGTCTTATTGATTTTTCTTTTTGTCGATGAATGCAATAGAAACTAATATAATAATTCCAATTATAAATGGAATTGATCCTATTATTAGAAAATCATTTAACCCATCTAGTAATCCAATTTGCACCATACCTAATGCGCCCATAATAAGGAAAATAAACCCCCATAGCATTATTAAATTTTCATTACTCATCTTTTCATTATCTTCCATTTTTCTCCTTACTCTTTTAATATTTAAATTATTAAATTTCAATTAAAAAGGCTAAAGACCAATCCTTGTGAAAATTAATGGCCATAGAAATATCCCCAATACCAGAGTTACTATATAATGTAAAGCATTTAACCATAAAACATCAGAATCAATAACTAAATACAAACCCAAATAGATTATAGCAATTAAAAGGATTCCTATTAAGATTCTAAGAATAATCCTCCATTTTTCACCAGGCTGATAGGAAATCTCAAAATTCACATATTTATGTTCTAATGCTAATCCTATTCCTAACCCTATCATTTGCCCCCCTGGTGTTCCGAAGTTATATGATGATTGATAAATTATATCTGTTAGTATCATAACTACCAATCCTAAAACAGCCAATCCGATATATAAGTAAATAACATTATACTTATTAATAAAATCCTGAATTTTTTCTTCGAAAATATAAACAAAAAGTAATATTACCATCCCAAAGAGCCAACCGGTCAAAACATCACCAACCCAATGAACTCCTAAATAAATTCTTGAGAGACCGACAAGCATTATTATAATTATAGAGATTATCCACATAGCAATTCTTTTTGTTTTCATCGATAAATATCCCCAAACCACTGTTGAGCTCATCGCGTGACCGCTAGGAGTACTTAAATGAGAACCTCCAATCAAAAGCCATTGAGATTCTGGTGGTCTTTCATTCGCTATTATCGCTTTAGCATAATAATTTACAAAATTCGATGAAACATAAACCATCAATAACGATTTTGCAATTCTTTTATCTATTCCCCAAAAGATAGTAAAAATTATTACTAAATAAATGAATGTACCTCCAAGTTCAGTAATAAATCGGAAGAAATATGCAGTACCAGGAAATATATTCCTTAAACCTTGATTTAATGTGAAGTTAAATAGAAAAGGGATGAAAAGTATTATTATAATTAATATTATACATATAAATAAAGTACATATTTGTATTAGAAAAATTCTTTCTTTTTTCTCCATATTTCTCACATTATTATAAAAAAGTTTTTAGTTACCATTCTGTTGATAATTATATTTTTTTTCTAAATATATAAAACTATAAAATTAACTCGAATTATTGGGAAAACTCGAATAGCAAAACTTTAATTACTATATGGGTATTAAAATTTAATATAGAAATATCAAGTGAATCAAATATGGTTGATAAAATAACACCTTTTTTAATTAATATGGGTGAAGTAACTCCTGCACGAAGTCAAGCAAGTTTACTTACCGAACTTGCTATGGGTTTGATTGAATGTGTAGGAATTTATGGCAAGAAATTGAAAAAACTTGGGAAAATCTCCAAAATAGCTACAGCATTTTGGCCTGTCCGCCTGATTCCCTTAAGCGATACGAGAGCTTGTGTCTGTAGTTATCTATTAAATAAACAAGAAAAATTAAGTGTAGGGCAATTTGCTCAGGTACCCCCACGACCTGAAAATGTTGTGAAAGGGGCAGATCCTGAGTCTTTTTTGAATTCTTTACAATCTTATAATAATACTTATCTAAAAAGAGCTAAAAATTTTAAACGTGGTATAGTTATTCAAGAAGCATTATTTAATACAAGTGAAGTTGGATATTTTCAGAACTTTTTTCTTAATGAATATAGTTTAGGTTCTCACTCTACTCCCTATTTTCTATTGGAAGGAGGATCTATTTCAAAAAGTGTAAACCAAATAAAAATAGTGTCAGAAATTAATGAATATGTTTCGCAAAAAGATGTTAAAACATTAGATTCTTACAGTGATGTTATAATAAAATTATGTGAGAGATGGATCGAAAAGGGAAGTAAAGAAGCTGATAAAATTAGAGATACAAAAGTAGATACAGGAGAAGAAGAGAAACAACTTGCTATACTGAATAAAGAATTACAAGCAGAAAAAGAACGAGAAATAGAAAAATCTCCAGAGGAGCTCGTAAAGATTGGAAAATACAAAATCAATGATAAAACCGGAGAACTTAATAATCATCTTAGTACACTCAAACAAAGTGTGGATAGTTTGAAAAACGCTATTAATCAACGAGATCTCTTTTTAGTAGAAGAGGGATTGAAAGATATTGATGTTAAATATCGTGAATTAGGAGACTCTATTACAAGGTATAAAAATGAGATAGCACAATTACGGAGCAATGTGCAACGTGAAATCTCAGATCTAGAGAAGACTAAACAGCAAAAACTACGTGAGTTGGAACGTAAAAAATCTGAGGTCGAAAAGCAAATTGAAGCAAAGCATAGTGACTTAAGCAAAGATTTAACATCTGCTGAGGATGTAGTAGCACAAATCAAAACAGAAAAACAATCTTGTTTAGATAATATTGAATCTATTAAAGATGGTGAAATGACAAATGTACAAAATTTTTTCAATGACTATACCCTTGAATTAAAAACACAAAATGTCATTGTGGGTATACCCATCTATATATTCTTCTTTATGGATCCTAATACAAATCGAACGACTGAAAGAGCTCCCGTATTACCCATTTTAATTGATGGAGGAAAAGTAGTAAGAACTAAAGTGAAAGCTAGTTTTAGACAGAAGTTAAGAGATTTAATGAATAAAGAAAATTCAATGATTGAGCTTGTAGAGACTCAAGGAGATAAAAATAATCTAATGGAAATAAAAAATTTAGACACACGTCTAGACGATGCTATCAATGACCTCCGAATACGAAAAATACTGAATAAGAAACAAGCAGAAACCGCTAAAGAGATAATTTCAAATTTAGTTTGGTAACTCAGAAATTTTTAATTCTCTTCTTTTTCAAACCTTTTTGTATTTAAGCTTTTGAAATATATTATTTTTAATT
>JBHLRA010000170.1:0-2446 GCA_048883045.1 Candidatus Thorarchaeota archaeon
TTTGGAGAACTATTCAGATCTCTTTCATATAATGAAATTGGTACTCCTGCTATGTTATATAGAGCACAAGCTGGTATTTTAAGGAGTAAAAAAAAAAGTAAAGCCATTTTTCTACTTCCAGGTTCTCCAAATGCTGTAAGGCTTGCTCTTGAGAACATGATTATTCCTGAATTAGAGCATATTCTCTCTGAAATCAATAAAGATGAATAATTACATTGTTTAAATGATAAAAGATTGCAATTTCCATCCAAGATCTTAAACCTTTCATTATTTTATACTAAATTTTCAAGGAAAAAAGTCTCTTATTAGGTATAACTAAAAAGTAGTAACTTTTTCTAAAATATAACTATAAAATGTAAATGTGATTAATGTTTTAATTCAATTAGAAAATATATTTAAGGTATTTAACGTGGCAACATTAATAGATTTAATAACACCAGCATTTTTAGCATTTAGAGAAGGATTGGAAGCAACATTAGTCGTCGTGATAATATTATTATATCTAAGAAAGACGAATCAAAGAAAATACAATAAATATGTATATTTAGGCGCTATTCTCGCAATACTCATAAGTTTATTCTTTGCTATTATTTTTTCTGTAGTATATGGTGGGTTTTCTGGGATTTTAGAACATTTATTTGAAGGCTTTACATTTATAATCTCAGGCATTTTTATAATAACCTTGATCTTATGGATAAGCAAAGAAGGTCCAAAAATGAGGGTGTATCTAGAAGAAAAGGTTGAGGAATCGATTGATACCCAAAAAGTGTTTTCAATTTCAATTCTAACATTTATAATTATAATCCGTGAAGGTATAGAATTAGTTCTTCTACTAACGGGTTCTGCTTCAGTAGGTTCAATAACCCAAAGTACAATTATATGGGGGGCATTAATGGGCTTAGGATTATCGATAGTAATTGGTTTTCTGACTTTTTATGGAATTCGGACAATTAACATCTCAAAATTCTTTAAATTTACAAATGTGATTCTAATCCTGTTTGCTACTGGGCTTATTACATATGGAATTCATGAACTTATAGAAGCTGGAGTTGTAAATCCAATCATACAAGAGTTATGGAATATTAAACACATTCTACCCGAATCCTTTCCTGATGGCAATTTAGCAACTCCAGAATGGCTAGAAGTCACTGGATCCCTATTAAAGGCTTTATTTGGATATAATGCGAATCCTTCATTGTTAGAAGTAATAATTTACCCCATCATTCTAATATCTATTGGATTAATTTCAGCTAGATTATGGAAGCGAAGCAATTCTATTGTTTCTATGCAGATAAAGGAAGATAAACCAAATATTTTGGTGAATTAATCTTTTTTTAATCACTATTATTTTAGGGTTAATTTGTAGAAGCTTCTTTTTCTTTTAACTTTCTCTTTAATTCTTCTTTTTCTTGTTCAAGTCTGTCAATCTTTCTATCTTTGAGCTCTACTTTTAAGCCACTAATTGTAATTCCTTGTAAATTAAGTATTTTTTTAATAAATATAAATGTCGCTACACAAATTCCAATTAAATATAAAAGATTTACAGACCAAAAATAAGGATCTATAGTATTCCAAATCTCTTGTACATAAGGAAAGCTTAAGAAAGGCAAAATTACAGCAATTAATCCTATCCATATCATTCCAATAAGTAAGAGTGCTTTTTCCCATAATCTAATTTGCAACCTATAAAAAATATATAAATGTAGCCAATACAAGACACAAATAAACGCAATAGGAGTGAATAAAAATGACCCAATTGCTAAAATTAACAAAAGATTAACAGCAAATTTATTACGCCATAGATCTAAAATATCTTTTACAGCCATTTGATCTTGAACCTGTGCTTTTGCATATTCCTTCCTTAAAGAAAAATATTCCTTTTTTATTTTTCTAGCAACTTGTTTTGCGCTTTTCTTCCAAAACGAAAGTTTGCTTATTTCCGCAGCTTTATGAAATTGCTCACTTGCTAAAGGTATAATGTAAAGATTAAGTAATAGCGATACTATTCCATAAATATATATAATATTATCAAACCATAACCATAAGCCTGTCTGAGTGACTGCCGTAGCTTCAGTGTAACTAGAAATAATTTTATAAATGGCATAAGCAATTAAAAGTGCTGGAATGATAATTTCTATTATAATTAAAATAATAGTGCCTTTTTTTCCCAATTTATTACTTAATTTATCCATTAGTAATAAGAAACCGTTTGATATACTCAAAATTAAACCAAACCCAGCTAAAAATTTCACAACATAGAAAAAGATTAAGAATGTAAAGTTTAAAGATACATTCCCAGTAAAAAGTAACAAAATCATGAAAGCTAGAGTAATGATAATTCCAATGAAGTAAATTATTTTATATGTTTTTTCCTCCATAAATTATCAAAATGTTTAGAGTGTATTTAATCTCTAGTTTAATTTTTAATAAATTAAATCATGATTTT
>JBHLRA010000170.1:2546-6405 GCA_048883045.1 Candidatus Thorarchaeota archaeon
TTGTTTATAAATGAAATAAATAGAATGCCAGAAAGTACCCAAAATTCGTTATTAACTTCATTAGATGAAGGAATTCTTAAAATCCCTAAATTGAAAACAATAAAAGCTCATAAAGATTTCTTTGTCGTGGCCACTCAGAATCCAGCCGCACACGTAGGTGTAACTGTTCTTGGGGAAGCATTAAAGGATCGTTTTATTTGGGTTAGGTTGGATTATCAAACTCCTGAAGAAGAAATTAATATAATAAAACAGGAAGCTAATTTAAACAGTGGAAATAGTGATAAGATAGCAACAATTTCTCAGAATATAATACAAATGACAAGAGATAGTACCTCTGTTCGTAGAGGAAGTTCAATTAGAGGAGCTATTGATTTAGCAACTTTAATTAGTCAGTATGATAATAAAAATAGTTCTAAAAATTGGGTGGAAGCGGCTGTAATGGCTCTCTATAACAAAATTGAACTTGAGGACGGTTTAACTCAATCGAAAAAAGAAATTATCACTAACATTGTTCTAGCGATATTAACCAAATCAGATTTTCAATAATCGATGATTTCTCTGAGGAAGAAGCCGAGGAGATTGAGAAAAGACTGCATGTCAGACTCACCGAAAGTCGCCCAGATAAAGAAATTTTAGAGTATGAAATAATCAGAAATAAAAGGAAAAAACCGGATTATTATAAACACCTTGCTAACACACTAGATTACAAACAAATTAAAGAATTGACTTATCTTGCGATAAAACATAAAAATCTTGAAGCCCTTATGGGATTACTCAAAGCAAATATCTACGCTAGTGTTGATGCTTTAGATACAGAAGAAGGAGTACAATTCTTCTCAGAAAGGACTGCTGAGACAGGAGATTTTATGCCAGAGGTCTATTTTTTTATAAGACGTCCTATTTCTGAAAAATATAAATCAATTTTTCGGCGATTAGCACGTCAGAGTATTTTAAAATTATCTTTGAAAATTACCAGTAAGGGAATTAGGGGACAATTTAAAAAAACCGTCCCCTATTATCAAATGGGAATGCCTGAGTTTAGTATGGATGAAACAATCCAGCATAATCCCTTAAAAATTTTTGAAAAAAGTCTTAATTATCAAGATATATTTGGAATTGAAAGAAAACGTCAAAAAAGAAAAGTAGTATTGGTTTTAGATACAAGTGGTAGTATGTATGGACGGTTATTACTTAACGCCGCCCTTACAGCCTCAGTTTTAGCATATAATATGGAAAAAGAGGACTTTGCCATAGTTCTCTTCAATTCAACTGCAATGGTCATGAAAAAAATTAATCAGAAAAGACCAATCATTTCTATTATTGATGATATTTTAGACTCTGAAGCAGTTGGGTTTACAAATATTTATATTGGTTTAGAAAAAGGATTAAAAGAGTTAAATAAAATAAAAGAAAAAAGAAAAAGTCGTTTTGGGATATTAATAACTGATGGCAATTATAATCGGGGTGATAACCCTGTCACATTAGCAAAAAAATTCCCCACTTTGCACGTAATAGGGATGCCATCAGAAAATGATGCTGATCAAGGCATAAATACATGTCGCGAGATTGCTAAGGCTGGACGTGGAAAATTTTATGCTGTAAATGATTATAAAGAAATACCACGAGCATTAATAGAATTATTGTCGCAGACTTAATTCATTTAAACTAGATTCTTTTTAAAATATTTATTTTTACAAAACTATAAAATTTTAAATGTGTAATCGATCATGATTATAAACTATAAAAATTATTCTTATAAGAAGAATATATAATTCCTTAAAGATATAAAAGAGGTTAATTGATTTACAAAGGTGAATCTTTTATGGCAAAAGAAGAAGAATACAAATATATCTTTAAGGTTTGTCTAATAGGTGCAGGAGGAGTAGGGAAGACTTGCATGGTTCGAAGATTATGTTTTGATACCTTTAGTTTTGATACTCAACTTACAGTTGGGATTGATTTTTATACATATGATTTTCCCTTCATAATTAATGGTAAAGATACTAATATTAGACTATCAATCTGGGATTTAGGTGGTCAAGAGCGTTTTCAATCACTCTTCCGTTACTATATAAATGGTGCAAATGGGATCTTTTTAGTATTTGATTTAACACAAATAGAGAGTTTAGTCAATTTAGACTTTTGGTATGATAAATTAGTTGAATTGAGTTTAATAGATCGTCCGATACTTCTCGTTGGTTCTAAACTTGATTTAATAGAACAAGAGGATAATCCATTTATTTTAGACGAATCATTTATACGTAAAATAATTGATAGATACGCTGTGAAAAGTTATACCAGAACTTCTTCTAAAGATAATACCAATATTCAAAATATTTTTAAAGAGATGGTCAAAGAAATATTGGTTTTTCATGAATTTGATTTTGAAGAAAAAAAATGAGCTTTTATCAAGATAAATTTATAGAATTCTATTGAAATTTATAATCTTTTGTACTAATATTAAATAATAGATTTTTTTTTATTGTATTAGGTAGAAATATTCATAAATAAAAGGTATAAAAGCAATATTATCAAAACTATATACATAAGATAATCATGACATATCACCAAGAAGAAAGTCCTACTTACATTTTTAAACTCGTTTTAATCGGATCTGCTGGAGTAGGAAAGACTTGTATTGCTCGAAGGTTATGTTTTGATACTTTTGATGCAAATACTCAATTGACAATAGGAATAGATTTTTACACTTACGATATACCAATTATAGTATCTGGTGAGGAAACATTTGTTAGGCATACAATTTGGGATTTCGGAGGACAAGAACAATTCAAAAAACTTTTTAAGTATTATATTGGTGGAGCAGATGGTATATTTTTAGTTTTTGAACTAGTAATTATGGAGACTTTAACTCGATTGGATTGGTGGTATGATCAGATAAAAGCATATAAACTTCAAGATCAACCGAAAATTCTAATTGGAACTAAACTTGATTTAATTAAAGGTGATAGTGGAAAACAAAAAGTTGACGAATTAATTATACAACAATTTCTTAATAATCATAATGAAAAAGATTATGTTAAAACCTCCTCAAAAGAAAACATAAATATCCTCTATGCTTTTAAAGAAATGACTGAAAAAATCCTTGATTCTCATGGATTAGACTATGATAAAATTTTATAATCCATTTTATTCTTTAATAAGATATTCCTTAGGGATTTTTTGTCCATATCCTGCATTTTTAAATTTTTGACCATTATCTGCGTATAGTTTAGTACTAAATTTATCCAATCGCTTATTTGGATATTCTTTCTTTTTTACTGCTGGTATACCGGCATATAAACAAAAGTCTCCCACTTTATCACGTAAAACTGAGCCCCCAGCTAAAGTACTACCTATTCCAAGTTCAGCTCCATGAAGAACGGATGCATTGATTCCCACCAGTGAATAATCTCCTATAATACATGAACCATGGACCATGCATGAATGTGCAAGTCTTACATTATTGCCTATTTTACATAATTTATTAGGTCTGGAATGTAATACCGCATTGTCTTGAATACTGGTATATTCACCCACAATTATTTTTCCCCAGTCTCCACGAAGTTTTGCGCCGAACCAAATATTAGTATAAGCACCTACTTCAACATCCCCAATTATAACAACATCTGGAGCAATAAAAGCTGTCGGGTGAATCTTTGGAATTTTACCATTAAATGGACTCTCAATGATCATTTTTCTTTAACTAAATATCTTATTATTCTTAATAAATCTGAAATTTTTGTTAAAATTTATGTCAACCAGTTATGAAACCTATGATGTATATATCAATATTATAATAGTTTTATAATTACATATATCAAAATCTTTTTCAATTAATAATATAATCATCTGTTCAAGA
>JBHLRA010000171.1:0-6386 GCA_048883045.1 Candidatus Thorarchaeota archaeon
ACTATTCGTTGAAATTTATTGGCATCATATAACATATGAGTTAATTTTCTTTGCCATGGCTCATTCTCATCAAGATCCGTATCTAGTAATATTACAGGAATTTTATGCCCATTTCTACCTATAATTTCATACTTCCAAGCTTCAACTTGAATTAATTTATCCTGTAATTCAAGAGTTACTTGTTGGTTAATTTTTTCAAAATCATTACCAAAAACCCATTCCATTTCTTTTTCGATTTGTTCTCCATTTGGTCCAATTTGTTGATAGAAGTAACCTGCATCATAGATTAAGGTGATTGCAATCATTGGTAACCCCATATCAGCTGCAGATCGAAGTGTATCTCCAGCTAATATTCCTAAACCTCCAGAATAAATAGGTAAACTACTTTCTAATGCAATTTCCATAGAAAAATAAGCAATTTCTTGATTTTTATCGTCAACATTCATTTTTTTCTAATTCTCTTTTTTTTCTCTTTAAATGTTAAAAACTAATTATACTCTTATTGTTATAAGATTATTCCCTAAGAAAAATAAATTAAAAATCTAAATTAAAGAAAAATTTTCTTCTAAATCCATAAATGCATTGTTTTTACTCAAAATAAATGTTATAACCACAATTTGAATTTATAAAATTTTATGCATGTCTTTAAAAAGTCATTTATCTGAGTGAATTTACAAATAAAAACGAGAATGAATTTGCATATGTCTGGAGATTATATCATAATTTATTGGAGCCTCTTCGGTTTAGCAATTTTACTATCTATTTTAGGTTTATTTTACATTTTTTGGATATTAAAAAAGTTAAGAGATGAACCAAATGGATCAAAAGATATGATGAAAATTCATAATTTAATAAGGTTGGGTTCAAATACATATTTGAAAAGACAATTTAAGACAATAAGTGTTGTTCTACTAATTCTCTCTGTAATCCTTTTTTTTGTTAATATACCTCTGGGGGTCTCTTTTGTAATCGGCGCAATTTCTTCTCTTATAGCGAGTTATATAAGTATGGTTGCATCAACTTTATCAAATGTGAAAGTGACACAAGCATGTAAAACTGACTTAAATAAAGCTTTGAAAATAGGATTTAATGCTGGAATGGTCATTGGTGTTTCAGTCATATCTATATCTTTATTGGGAATTAGTGTTTTATTTATTTCATTTAATTTTAATGTTCAAAATATTGTAGGTTTTGCATTTGGAGCATCTTTTTCAGCACTCTTTGCTCAATTAGGAGGAGGAATATATACAAAAGGTGCAGATATTGGGGCTGATTTAGTAGGTAAGTTAGAACATGGATTACCTGAAGATGATATAAGAAATCCAGCTGCTATAGCTGACAACGTGGGAGATAATGTAGGAGACTGTGCAGGGAGAGGAGCAGATCTTTATGAATCTTCATCAGCAAATAACATTGCTGCAATGATTATAGGAGTAACACTAAGTGTGATTACAAATAATCCTTTATTTATTATTTTTTCTTTGATCTCAAGAGCTTTAGGTAACATTGCAGGTATATTGGGAGGATTTTTTGTAAAAATTAAAGAAAAAGATAAATCTCCAATCGCAGCATTTGCTAGAAGTCTAAGCGCTACAGCATTGATTAATATCATATTTTTTCTTATATTAACATTGATTTGTTTTCAAACAGGTTGGTTATTTGTATTTATCTCTTCCATTTTAGGGATAGGTTTAGGTTTATCAACTTATTTTATTGTTGATTACTATACATCTTCGAGATATAGACCAGTAAAAAATGTGATAAAAAGTTCAGAAACAGGGGCGGCTACCAATGTAATAAGTGGTTTTTCACTAGGATTAGAATCTCCTACCATTCCAGTAATCTCATTTGTGTTGGGAATTATTATTAGTTTTTTCCTCGGTGAGCAATATGGTCTGGCAAACAGTTTAGATCCATACTTAGGAGGAGTATTTGGGATTACCGTAGCTACAATGGGTTTATTATCAATTACAACAATAATTTTGGCTTTTGATGGTTTTGGACCTGTATCTGATAATGCCGCAGGAATAGCCGAAATGTCACATCAGGGAGAACAAGTACGATATAATTTAGATAAGTTAGATGCTGTTGGTAATACAACAAAAGCATTAGCTAAAGGTTTTGGTATAACTTGTGCGGCTTTATCTGCCATAGTATTGTTTGAAGCCTATTTGGAAGAAATTAAGACAATCGATGTGAATATCTATCATCCAATTGTTTTATGTGCACTATTAATAGGAGCAATGATTCCTTTTATATTTTCAGCATTAGCAATTAGATCTGCAGGAGTAGCGGCATATGGGATGATTAAAGAAATTCAAAGACAATTCAAAGAAGATCCTGGAATACTTGAAAATAAGTCATTACCGGACTATGAAAAATGTATTGATACGGGCACGAAAGTCGCTTTAAAGCAAATGATTTTTCCAGCCCTACTACCCACATTGACTCCTATTATTCTTGGATTTTTATTCGGTCCTGTTGCTCTAGCTGCATTTTTGATATCTGGAACTATTTCAGGAATAATATTGGGATTTGTTTTAAATACAGGTGGAGGGGCTTTAGATAACACAAAAAAGGCTATTGAAGGAGGAATTCTAGGAGGGAAAGGTTCTGATGCCCATAACGCTTCTATCATAGGTGATACATTCGGTGATCCTTTAAAAGATACTGCGGGTCCATCTCTCCATATTCTTGTTAAAGTAATAAATACTGTTTCAATAGCTTTTGCTCCGATCTTTCTGGCTATTGGACCATTAATCATTTTATAAATAAAATTACCAAAATGAATTTTATAATAAAAACAAACAACATTTTAAGAATCTATGATAATATAGGAAAAAAAATGACAAATAAAATTAAAGAACAAATTATTGAAATGCTTATTGAACATTCAAGAACTTTATATTCAATAATAAGTGACATGGGTGTTTTTTATATAGCTTGGGCAGAAAACTCTAAAAATAGTAAAGATATATTGGAAAAAAAAGCAAACAAATTGAAATTTGATATAGAAGAAGCAACATTGATTAAAAATCAGACAATTAAAGATTTTTCTGAAGCAATAACATTAGGATCGGGAGATTGGGTCGTTTTAATTCAGAAAATGGATAATCTATCAAATCTAGCTTCAAAATTTGTTGATTTCTTAATGTACATTGAATTAAAATATTTAGATTCAGAAATAAAAACAATGTATCGTAAAACAATCAATAATATTTTAGAAATGGCGACTTTGTTAAAAGAATCAATTAAATTGTTACAAGAAAACCCTATTAATTTAATTTTTAATATAAATAAAATTCATGAGCTTGCTAACTCTACAGATTTGCTATTCCATCAATTTCTTCATTATATTTATAAAAATAAAGATGTGGAAATCAGAAATTTATTGATTATTCGAGATAGTGTAGTGACTTTAGAACAATTTGTTGATAAAATTAACCACATAGTCGAGATCATTAGAGTCCTGCATTATGAGTAAAAAAAATTATAGAATACAAATATACTGCTTAATAAATATGAATTTTATCTAGTACAGTATAAATAGTAGATTTATAAATCTCATGAAATTCTTCGGGAGGAACAATTTGTTTTATTTTTCTTATTAGACTTTCAATTTTTTCTTCTTTAATTTCTGGAAATCTTTCAAAAAGATCACGATCATATTTATGAAGAAAAAAAGTAAACTCTACCTTTAGACTCAAATCTTGCAACTTTTTTATAACTTCTTGCAAAAATGTTAATGTTAAATCATATCTCTTTAAATCTTGGATATCAATAACAAAAAATATTTCTTTCGTATTAACTATATACTTCTTAAAATTTTTTAAGAATTCATTACGATCGGCTTCATTACCATTAAAATCCCATAAGCAAAAAGTAATGTTATCACTTTCTAATTTGACAACATTAGGATTTTTTGTATTATTATAAGAGAAAAAGTCAGATATATTATATTTACCAATAAAATTTAGGACTATAGATGTTTTACCGCTTTTTTCCAATCCCAATACTAAGATTTTTTTCTTGTTTGGTTCATCATTTATCGACATTATGGACTTCAAAGTATTTTGGAAGTTAATATTAATTTTGTTATTTTAATTTTTCGATATTATCAGAATCAATCAATCTCTGAAACTTATCTTTATGTAACTCAATAACCATTGAATTAATAGCGGAAATTACTCTATAAATGTTATGACTTTTAATATAATATATTTTAATAATTCCTTCTCTTTTATAAGAAGTAATATTTGCATCTTGCAATTGTTTTAATAATTGAGATGTGTAAGATTGACTTATATTTAAGGCTTCTTCGATATCTTTTGATGTTTTTTCTCCAATTTTTAGTAATTTAATAATTTCTAGTTTGTATGGATCACTCAATAGTTTCAAAAATTCTGATGTTGCCTCTGTTAATTCATCCATTCTTAGAACATCATCAATATTAATTTTTCCTAATTTTTGAGAGATAAATTCTTCTGAAACTTATTCAGAATTTTATCTATATAAATAATATCATTTACTTATTTAAATATTATTAATAAGAAATATTATAATATCATGAAATCATAATATTTAAATATCATAATATTACTATTTTATAATAATATCAATATAAAAAATCACTAAAAAAAAATTAATAAGCAAATCATAAAAAAGAGAAAATTGATTTAATATGGTAAATGAAGCATTAATTTTGGATGATATTGATAAAAGCATAGTTCAATTTATCCAAAATGATCCTACAATAACTCATACCCAAATAGCTAAAAAAATCAATAGAAGTCAACCAACAGTGGGAATGAGAATAAAAAAACTTGAAAAATTAGGAATACTTACTTTTCAAGCTGGTCTAAACCTTAAAAACACAAATTGTTATTTAGCAAAATTAAGCCTTCAATCATCTGATCCCCCTGCTATTATTCAAATAATTAAATCCTGCCCATACATGATCCAAGGGTATATCACAAGTGGAATTTCAAATTTTGATATAATCATTGCAAATCCTAACTTAAAAAATATAGATAAAATTGTAAATTATCATTTTAGAAATAACCCTAAGGTAGAGAAAATTAACATGGAGATAATAACGAATATTATTAATAAATTCGTCATTCCTGTTGATTTCAGAATTCAATCATGTAATTGTGTTAAAAAACCCAAAAAGAATGAAATAAATGTCTCATGAAACAGAAGGAATTGATTTGAAAATGTTTGTTGATTTTGACAAATCTAGCAAAAAAATCTGTATAAATTATTTTATTGAAGAGTTCAAAATTGAAATAAAAACGCCCTTAAAAAGTAAGGATACTGATACAAACAGTTTAATTATTTTAAAAAAATTGGATTTTTCAAATAAAATATTCTTAACTTCTATAACTTGAATTTAAATCAGAAAAAAACATGTGAGGAAAAATGGTAAATTTAAAACCTTTACGAAATCATGATTTAGCTCGTTTAAAAGGAAAAGAGCAAGAATGTTGTGCTAATCCAAACATTATTGCTTCTAATGAATATAATGTCTGTACTAATTGTGGAACTGTTAAATCAAGGATAATTTCTTACAAACCCTTAAAGAAAATGAATTTAGATGGAAAAGTAGATTATATTAATACTGAACCTAAACGTTCTCTAATTGGGCCCCGTACAGTAATTAAAGGTAATTTAGATGGAAAAGGTAACTTTTTATCTCCAAAAGCGTTGAATCGGTATAAGAGATTGGCTAAAATAAATAGAGGATTAGTAAATGGTCTTGAAAGAAATTTATGGCAAGCAATTTCAAAATTAAATCAAATCAAGACTCAATTGAATCTTCCAAATTATATTACCGAAGACACGTTTAGGATATATATTTCTGCTGCAAAAAAAAAATTAACATTAGGAAGAACAATTGATGGAATTCTCTGTGTTTCACTTTATTTTGCACTAAAATTTTACAGAAAACCAATAATTCTCGAAGATTTATTAACCGCATTTCAAATTTCTAAGAAAAAATTTGTTTATTGTTATAAAGCAGTTCTAAGTATTATTGTTCCAAATATGAATTTGAACACGCAAAATTTTACACCTAAAGAATATATAAATAAATTCTATGATGAGTTAGATTTATCTGTGAATTGTCGGAATAATGCAATAAAGGTCGTTGAGCAAAGTAAAAGGAAAGGATTAATTACTTCAGGAAGAGATCCTAAAGGTATTGCTGCTGCATCGCTATATATGTCCTCAAAAAAAACTAATGAATTTCGAACTCAAAAACAGATCTGTAAAATTGCAAATGTCTCTGAAATTACTTTAAGAATGAGATTAAAAGAAATCAGTAGTTTAATTTAAAAATTTATCATTTTTTAGAAACCTTCAATTCAAATTATAATTCCTTATAA
>JBHLRA010000172.1:0-6312 GCA_048883045.1 Candidatus Thorarchaeota archaeon
CTTATTTCACTATTTCCTCCTACTAATGCAATTATTTCTTTTGTTTCAAATAATTCTGGCTGATTTTTTTCCATTTGTTCGTATGATTTTACTAAAAGTTCCACTGTTGGAGAATTTCCTCGGATATCAATCAATAGAACTTTAGATTCATAAATAGCTTCTTGAACTTCCTCTCTTGATATTTTTCCTGAATCTAAATCATTAAGAAAAAAGATTTTAAAATCAAAAATCTTTCCAAACTGACTATAAATATCATTAATAGCTTCAGTTAACCATTTTAGAAAAACAGAAGCTGTAATTAAGGTTATTTTAGGTATATCTCTTTGATTATCTATATTTTGATTCATTAGTAATATTCACAATCAAATATTTTCTAAAATTCCTTCTGTTTTTAAGATTTCATTCATATTTTCTTTATTAATAGTGTCAATATGATAATATTTCGCATTTGACGACTCAGATAGTTTTTTATTTATTTCTAATTTAACATTTGAGCCTTCGGTGTCAATTATAATCATGGCAATTTGATTCTTAGAAATTTCCTTACCTGTTTTTAGTATATCATCAATAGCATCTTTATAAAACACATTTCCTCTTGCATCAGAAATAAGAATAATCAATGGTATGTATCCTGTCTTTTTTCTTTTCTCTTCAAGAGCTATATCTAATGATTGTAATAACCCTTTAATTAGGGGTGTTGTGCCTCCAGTAGGAATTTCCTTTAATAATTTATATGCTAAGTCTGTACTTCTAGTAGGAGGTAAAATGACTTCTGCATTCTCTTTACGAAAAACCACTAATGAGACTTTATCACGATACACATAATTGGATTGAAGTATAGAAAAGATTACTCCTTTAACCGCTTTCATTCTTTCACTAACACCCATAGAGCCTGACGCATCAACACAGAAAATAAATAAATAACTTGATTTTCCAATTCTTTTTTTAATTTGAATATGTTCATTTTTAATCTCTAATTTTTCTCCGTTTGAAAGAGCAGTTTTATTATCAGGTTCTAATACAGCTTTGTTAATTGTTTCAAGAACTGCGATATCAGATGATGACTTAAAATCAAAATTCTTAGGTTTTTGACCACCAATATATTTACCTCTTTTATCACGAGTTGGGTGTAATATTCTTTGGCCTGATACGTTCATATCTTTTAGGAATCGTTTTTTCTCTAATAAACTATCTGTAGATATCTTAGTATCTATTCCGAAGACTTCCTCTTTCAAATTTAAAATTTCCTTATTGTTTAGATGTTGATGTTCATTTTTGTTCAAATTTTGCATTTCTTGTTTATCCTGTTCTTCAAATAATTTTTCGATATCCTCCTCATCTATCGATTGTTCTTCAAAGGGAAGTTTTCTTAAACGATGAGCTAATGCTAATTTTGCTGCTATTTTTATATCTTCATCTAAAACGTCTGTTCTTCCGTGAAAGGCCGCAATAGTTTTTGCTGTAAGGTTTATAGTAATATCTGCGCGATGACTATCAATTTTTAATTTAATAGATAATTTTGCAATGTTTTCTAATTGATCATCTGAAATCTTAACCTTATCAAGAATTTTACGAGCCTTTACTATTTTTTCTCTTAATTCTTTTTGCTTAGTTTCAAAGTTATCGTGAAATTTATGAGGATCTATATGATAATCTTCAACATATTTTATTATTTTAACTCGTTTGTTGATATCTAAAATAGGTTTTGCCTCCACACTTAATCCAAACCGATCTAGAAGTTGAGGTCTTAAATTTCCTTCCTCAGGATTCATGGTTCCTACTAAGATAAAATTAGAAGGATGATGAATACTAATACCTTCTCGTTCAATAATATTAATTCCCATCGCTGCACTGTCTAATAAAACGTCTGCTACATTATCAGCAAGCAAATTCACTTCATCTATATAGAGAATATTTCTGTTTGCTTCTGCTAATATTCCAGGCTCTAATGCTTTTAATCCTTCTTCTAGTGCTTTTTTAATGTCGATTGTTCCTACTACTCTATCTTCGGTAGCATTAATAGGGAGATTAATAACGCGCATTTTTTGGGATTGAATATCAATATCCTTCAACTTATTATCGATAATTTTATGTTGACATTCATGACAAGATTCTTTTAGATTGTGAGGATTACAATTAAATGGACAATCTTTAATAATATCTATTTCAGGAAGTAGATCCGCCAAAGCTCTTACAGCAGTAGATTTTGCTGTTCCTTTTGTACCTTTTATTAGGAGTCCACCAATTTTTGGATTTATTGCATTTAAAATGAGAGCAAGCTTCATTAGATCCTGTCCTACAATAGCTGTAAATGGATAAGTTTTGAAATGAGTCATTTCTGTCTATTCTGAATTTTTAATTTTAAGTTAATACTATTTTATAATTTTTTCATACTCTGATAAAAAAAACAGATAATAATTAAAAAAATTATTTTTTTTAAAAAATAAGAAATGTTTTCAATTGATCTTTTATTACGCTACTTTCACATCAGATTTAATTTGATTATAAAAATCTAGTATTATTTTATGCCTTTTCTCAGCAATCTTTTTTGAGAGATCTAGATATAACATATCTTTTAATTTGAGTATTTTTTCCTCCAGATGATTTATAACATCAACTATATTACCGTTATTCTTAACTGTAAAGCCAATAGTTCTATATAAACCAATAGCACCAAGAGCATCTAATTTATCGGCATCAGACAATATTTGTGCTTCAAGAGTCTGAGGATTTGAATTATTTGAGAATGAGTGTGATCTAATGGTATGAATGATATTCGTGAAATCTTCTTGAGAAATTTTAAAGTTATAAGAATCTAAGAATTTTGAAGCAATCTCAGATGACAATTCAGCATGATTCTTATTAGAAGTTTTTATTCTTTTATTATTTCTTCCAATATCATGTAATAAAGCAGCAATTTCTAGTATCAATAAATTAGCACCTAAATTTTTTCCTATGTGAAGACATAAATCCAGAACACGCTCAGTATGTAAGAAACCATGAATATCATCTTCTTCAGAGTTATCAAGAGCGAACTTCCTTACTTTTGATATAAAATTCTTATTTAGCATTAAATAATACTCTTTATGCTATTAAATCAACAATTAAATTATAAACAATTGGTCCTACATATATTAATAGCAAAATAAATATAATGGGAGCAATAATTCCGAGTAAACCCCATAAAATTTTAGATAACTTACTTGGGGGTTTCCAATCTTTATATTTACTCTTGTTTTTTGAGATTCGTTGATTCTCTTTAGAAATGGCTTTATAATACTGTTGTTTTCCCTTATCTGTAAGATGTAGTTTATAATCTTTCTGATATAGTATCCCCTTTTTCTTCATCAGGTGTAAAATCTTAAGAATATTAAATTTTTCAATATTTGAAAGTCCAAAAATTGCCCACACACCGAAAACTTCATATCCTTTTTTAAGAGCTTCCAAAAAAGTTTCATTAAGTTGCTGATCAGATAGATTTTCTTCTTGAATCACTACTAGTATCCAATGAGCTATTTTAAATTCAAATGATTTATCTAAACTTAGTTTAAAGCTATCAATGTCAATGTCTTCACCAGATTTGATCAAGGCAAATAGAGTTTCGAGACCATCAAATATAATTAAACCCGCAATTATTATACCAATAATAGAATCTATCCAATAAATGCTAAATAATGCAAAAATTAATCCAATTATTACTCCAAATGATAATCTAATATTATTTACATTATCTTTCGCATCGGAGAGTAAAGCAAAATTAGCCTGCAATTTTCCAACAAAATTTTTCAAAATTAACAACATTAAATTTATTAAAATTGATATAAACATTAATAGGAATGAAAAATAAGAGGGATTTACACTATTTACTTGGACCAATGAAAAAATAGAACTAATAATCAAGTTTACGCCAGTTATTAACATTAAGAGAATAATTACAATTGCTCCTAATCTATCTTTCTTTAATTTAATGCTTATTGTAATAATTAATATTTTAATTATATCCGTGAAGTTCTCAATACCTTCATTAAATAAAGCATCACTTCCTGAATTCAATCCAATAACTATTTTCAAAGAACTCATAAAGATTAAACAAACTAAAGAAAAAATCAAGACAACTTTTTCACTAAAAAAAAATGCGATTGCTTTATTTGTAACTAAATTAACATTTTTGGATTTTGTCAAAACCTCATTTCCTTTTTCTGTTAGAGAATAACTATTATTTTCTTTTTGGATTAACTCTTTATGGATTCCTTCTAAAAGTATATCATCCAATTGAGCCTTAGTTAACCTAATATTATCAAATTCATTAACATAAAAATATTTAAAATAACCATAAATCCTCTCTGGGGTATTTTCTCCTTTCTCAATAGCATACATTAATGCGTATAAAGGAGAACCATTTGGATCACCCTCTAAAATTTGAGTGACCTCATAAGAAAGCTTAGTAATCCCTTTGTGTGTTTTTCGGATCTCTTTTAATTTTACGTTTTCCATCTTTAATATCCTAAATTAGATCTTAATTATTTATATTATGATTTGAAAGGAATTTTCTCTATTATAAAGATAGGTTCTACCATTTCGTTTAAAATCTCATAGGACTCTGCCCAAAGAAAAAATAATTTATTTTTTATTGGGATTATTACAGCTTTCCAAATATCAATTGAATCATTGGAAAATAGAGTTTTTTCTTGATTACTAATTTGCTCTTGTAGTTCTTTTGAATCATTAGCTAAATGTCCGCCAATGTCTCCCTTTTTCCAGTATGACCTTATACCATCTATAACTTCATCAAAAAATTTTGAATTTTTTAAATCATTAAGTTTAACTGTTAGGTTAAAACCGGGATATGTCTTATTGTAGAATGTTAATTGCTTATCGTCAAGTTTATACCGTTTAATATCACTAAAATAAGATATAATCTCATGAGTTTTATTTCTTAATCCTTTTATAAAAAATTGTAATGAAGTTGTATCTTTTTCAATATCATTCTCAAATAAAAAGAGATGAAAACTATTTTCTTTAAGATATTTAGCATTAGGTGATTTTAACATGCAATCATATACAGAATACTCAAATAAAGGGACCTCCTTTTTAACAAGATATGATGTAATTATCCATCCCTTTTTTACTAAAGGTTTAAGATACGGTTGAATAAAATCATCAAGTTCTTCAATATTATATTCAATACCTTCTTGATAAATTATACTCAAATAATCTAAATATTTCTCCTTCAATTTTTTTAGGGAATCAAGCTCTTTTTGTTTTTTTAATATAATTTTATCATAGTATTCCTCTGGTTTATTGGCAATAAAAAGTGTCACTTTTCTTGAACCTTGTTTTTGCTCTCCTTCTCTTACAGATCCTAATTCAATTAATTTGCGCAAAATGGAGTATATTGTTGTTCTTTTAAGAAAAGGAGTAAAATGATGATCTAACTCATATACTGTGGCACCTTTTTGACCTAATTTTATAAGTGAGAAATATACTAAAGCCTCATTATAATTTAAACCAGATTTTTCCAGTACCCGAATAAATTTTACTTCTTTATTTATATTTGGCATTATTTAAATTATAGTTATCATTTTATTTAAATAATGTGTCGAATTGTCATCAACACAATAAAATTTATATATTGTTGATTTGTTATAGTCACTTAAAATAGAATTAAATAATCTTAATGGATGGAAAAATGGAAAATTATAAAACTAGTGAAATTTTAGAAAAAGGGTTAAAGAAATTCTTAATCTTTGGTATAATGTTTATTATATTTTTCATATTTAGCATATTTTTCTACTATTTACATACACTAATACTAAATCTCATCTGATAAAAGATGGTAAATGAGCATGAAAGATAGAGATGGAAAAATCCGTGAAAGTTATGAAGATTATCTAAAAGCAATATATTTAATTTCACAAAGCAATAAAGGAGGTTGGGTCTCAAATTCAGATATTTCTAAATTTCTAAATATACAGCCATCTTCCGTAACTAACATGCTTTACAAATTAAAAGAGAAAAATTATGTTTTCTGGAAACCAGGAAAAAAAATTAGATTAACAAAAAAAGGGAAAAACATAGCTACAAAAATAACTCATAATTTTAAATGTCTTAAAGAGTTCTTAACTGATGTTCTAAATTTAAAAGATAATGCAATTATAAATGAATTTTGCTGTAGAGTAGAACATTATTTAACTCCTCAAATATTGAAAGCCTTGAAGAGTCTTTTTTTTTTATTAAAAGAGAGTTAAAGCATATAACCATTTAAAACTAATTTTTTAAAACTTTTTCAAGATCATATTTAGGAGGCCTTCC
>JBHLRA010000173.1:0-6281 GCA_048883045.1 Candidatus Thorarchaeota archaeon
CTATAGAGGAACTACTTGATGTTAAATGTCCGCTTTATAATAAAGATGATAAAAAATGCTTAGTATATGAAAATCGTCCATTAAGTTGTCGTACATATCCTTTAGAGTATGATGGTAAAAATTTTATAGTAGTGGACGCAGATTGCCCTGGAATTGGAGAAGAAGGTATGACAAAAGAAGAGTTAACACAGATGAGAGAAACAGCGAAAATTATGCATTATGAATTAACTCGAATGAGAATTGCTTTACCTGTTTTAAATCAAATGATATCACAAAAAATTATGATGGATTTGATGCGTCAAAATATGGAAGCAATGGCCAAGATGAGTCCTGAGGATAAAGCCAAGTTAGACGAAATTTTTAAAAAAAGCAGTGAAGAAAAATAACATACATTTTTTTTTCATATTATTTATAAAAGTACAACTATATTTGGTTATGCAGGAATTAAAAATAAAGAATTCAATCATTAAGTTGGTTCAAGGAGATATTACGGAATTAGATACGGATGCAATTGTAAATGCTGCTAATGATAGACTAATTTTAGGAGGAGGTGTAGCTGGTGCAATTAAAGCAAAAGGTGGACCAACTATACAAGAGGAATGTAATAAAATAGGAGGTACTTTTGTAGGAGGCGCTGTTATCACAACTGGTGGTAATTTAAAAGCTAAACATGTTATTCATGCTGTAGGACCCCGAATGGGAGAAGGAAAAGAAGATAAGAAATTAATAAACGCAACACTCAATAGTTTAAAGTTAATGGATGAATATAATCTTAAAACAATAGCATTCCCTGCAATTTCTACAGGAATTTTCGGATATCCTATAGAGCGATGTGCTAAAATAATGATTTCTACAACAAAAGAATATCTAGGAGGGAATACTCAAATCGAAGAGGTCGTCTTTTGCTTATATACTAGTTCTGATTTCGCTTTTTTCGAAAAAGAGTTAAAATAATCGGTTTCCGACGTTACTTTTTTTATTAACGTTTAATTTATAATCAGAAGAATAATAATTATTATTTATAGAATTTCTATAAATGGCGATAGATTAAAGGCTTCTCTTAAAAATGAGCGATTATAAATATATCAAGTTCTTTGAAGATCTAAGGGTGGGTGATGTTCCTCTAGTAGGTGGAAAAAATGCTTCACTTGGTGAATTATTGAGTTTTGGAATATCAGTACCACTAGGATTTGCGGTTACCTCAAATGCCTTCGATTATGTTTTAGACACCAATTATTACACAATTAAGGAAGAAGAAGTTTCACTTAGAGAATTAATTGCTAGAGATATTAATAGAATTTCTGATGAATTAAAGTCAGAAGATATAAAGGCAGTTGAGAAGGTGGATAAAATTTGTGCGAATATTAGATATGTAATAGAACAATCGAAAATTCCAGATTCTTTAGCAGATGAGATTTTAGAAGCTTATAGTAAATTGATAGAAAAAATTGGAGAGGAGTCTACGTTTGCGGTTAGAAGTTCAGCAACAGCAGAAGATTTACCTGATGCTTCTTTTGCAGGACAACAAGATACCCATCTGAATATTGTAGGTGAAAATGAAATCTTAGAATATATATTAAAGGATATGGCATCTGTATTCACCACAAGGGCAACAATGTATCGTGAACGAGCTGGTTTTGATCATTTTTCTGTGAAACTTTCAGTTGGAGTTCAAGAAATGGCAGGTGGAGTAGGTGGTGTAAAGTCCTCAGGAGTTATGTTCACTGAAGACCCTGATTCAGGGAATCCTAACGTTATTGTTATTAGGGGAACATGGGGCTTAGGAGAATTAATTGTGCAAGGTGTAGAAAAAGGAGATGAGTTTATTGTATTTAAACATGATCCTGAAAAACTAAGAATAATTCGTCGCGAACTTGCTAAAAAAGAGAAAATGATGATTTTTAGTAAAGGTGTTGAAAGAATAGGAACTGAAGTAGTTCAAGTACCAGAAAATATGCAAATGCTATATTGTTTAACTGAAAGCGAAGTTTTAATATTAGCGGATTATGCACAAAAAATTAGAGAACATTACGGGCGAAGGATGGACATCGAATTTGCAGTGGGCAATAACGGAAAAGTTTATATTGTTCAAGCGCGTCCCGAGACAGTTCATAGTATCAAAGGTGATGTTGAAGAAATTTTTTACCTTCTCGAAAATCCTGAGAAATTAATCGAAGAACAATTATTAGTTGAAAATTCAGGAATAGCAATAGGTCGAAGAATAGGATATGGAAAAGTAAAAATTATTGAATCTATTAATGATGCTCATTTATTACGAGAAGGAGACATTCTTATTACGGAAGAAACAAACCCCGATTGGACGTCTTATATGCAAAATTTGGGAGGGGTCATTACTGAAAGAGGCGGTCCTACTTGTCATGCAGCAATAGTATCTCGAGAATTAAACATTGCATCTATTGTTGGTGCAGACAACATCGTTCAGAATATGAAAGAAAAAAAGCGTGAAGGTATAGATTATGTAACCATTGATTGTAGTGAAGGAGAACCGAGAATTTGGTTAAAAGATGTAGAATATGATTTTGATACAATTGAATTTGCTAAACTCCCACAAACAAAAACAAAAGTACTTGTTAATTTAGGAATACCAAAAGGAGCACTTTCCTCTGGTAAATACCCGGATGGGACAGGATTAGCAAGATTAGAATTTATAATAAATGATGAAGCCCAAATTCATCCCAATGCATTGATTGATTTTGATGCTTTAGTAATGAGGTATGATATTCTAATAGATCAAAGAAAAAAGATTGAACATATCAAAAAAAGTGATTTATATCATAAAGATCCTTTCAATCAAGAAATATTTCGATTGAAGCAAACCTTAGATAAAATAAGGAATTTAACAATTGGATATGAAGATAAAGAAGAATTTTATGTTGATAAACTAGCTGAAGGAATTGCTACAATTGCAGCAGGTGTATGGAAAGTATTGAGCGATGGGACAATAGCAGAATGTGTAGTCAGACTTTCTGATTTTAAAACTAATGAATATGCAAATCTAATTGGTGGGTGGATATATGAAGGTGAAGAGAATAATCCTATGATGGGTTTTAGAGGTGCTTCTAGATATGTTTCAGATGATTTCCAACATGCTTTTATTTTAGAATTAAGAGCTATCAAAAAAGCTCGTGAATGGGGATTAAAAAATATAATTCCAATGGTTCCATTTTGTCGTTCACCAGAAGAAGGTAAACAGATAATAGAAATAATGGAATCTGAGGGATTAATTCGAGGAGAAGATGATTTAAAGGTATATGTAATGGCAGAAATTCCCTCAAATATTATATGTGCTGATTTATTTTGTCAATATTTTGATGGATTCAGTATTGGAAGTAATGATTTGACACAATTAGTCTATGGGGTTGATAGAGATGGCTCTAAATTAATACCTATAGCTAAACAATTCAAATATACTACTAATAGTGAAGCTATAAGAAGATCCTTGACTCATTTGATTGTGACGGCACATAAGTACAGTAAAAAGGTCGGAATATGTGGGCAAGCGCCCAGTGATGATCCTGAATTCCTCAGATTTTTAGTTAGAGAAGGTATTGATTCGCTTTCTCTTAATTTTGATACATTTGCCCGAGGAAGGATAAATACTTGGAGAACCGAAATAATTGAAGCTAAACTGAGTGATGAAAATAAAAATCAGTCATATCAACTTTTGCAGGAATGTGATAGTATTATTGAGAAAATAAGAATTCCTCGTGGTAAACTACGGAATATGGTAAGAAAGCAAAGTAAAGAGGTAAGTCAAAAGTTAATCGCTTCAACCGAAGATTTCAACCAAATTTTTGACTCTATTCACCAATTATCATATGATTTTGTAAAAGAAGTAAATTTAGGAGGAATGAAGGAATTTACTAATTATTATAATAAATATAAAGAACAAATTAATGAATTGGGCAAAAAAATACCAACATTAAAAAGGAAAATTCGAGAATTTGGAATTTATTAAATTTTATACGAATATAGATATATTAAATGTATTTTTTAAATGAAATTTATTTATTATCTTAACTTATTTAGATTGAATTTCATATTCAAGATATAAACTTGATATTGATACCATTATTTTTAAGCTTTTTATCTTTCTAATTTTTTTACTACTAGCTATGAAGAAAATTTTATAGTATTCTTCTTGAATTAGGAAAATGTAAGAATTCCCTTAAAATCAAAAAAATTATATTTTAAAAAATATTTTACTTTTTAAATTTCTAATTTATCACACACTTTTTATGGTGATCTCTTCAATGCCAAGGGCACTCACTGATGAAGAAAAAAAAGGTTTTGAAAATGTTGAATATCTCTTAAATGGAATGATAAATGACCGTAGTGTTCCCAGAAATATTAAAAGAATAGCACAAAAATGTATTAATGAATTACATAGAGAAGATGAAACCCCAGGTGTCCTTTCTAGTAATGTTATGTTTATGATTGGCGATCTCTCGCAAGATCCAAACATTCCGTTTCATTCACGCACCACAATTTACCGAATTATCTCTATCTTAGAGAAAGTAAAAGATTGAATAATCTCAGTAAAGAATTATATAAAGATTTTTTAACAGTAATATTTCAACCTATTATTTATTAACTATAGATTTTATAT
The DNA here is from genome assembly GCA_048883045.1 of Candidatus Thorarchaeota archaeon. Taxonomy (GTDB): domain Archaea; phylum Asgardarchaeota; class Lokiarchaeia; order Sigyniarchaeales; family SOKP01; genus Loki-b32. Next base: position 4,631 of record JBHLRA010000173.1, read on the forward strand.
AATTACTTAGAACCAATTTCATTTTTAATTAATCATTTAAAATAAAATAGGGAAATCTATATGCCACTAAATTTGAATGGATGGATTGATGGAATTACCGCCTCGATCGTGGTTATATTTGGGATAATTTTCGGTTTATACTTTATCTATAGGTCAAGAAAAACGAATGCTAAACTTGTTACCTATTTAGGTTTAGCTAACATGTTTGCAGGACTTATGTGGTTAGGAGTATTTATAGACTTTCTGCTTGTTCTTATAATTCAACAAAATATAGTTAATAATGGTACAGTTGCAATTCTCTCTTATATATGGTTTGCCCCTGCAATACTAACAGCAATGTATATTGGTGCGGAATTATTAGCACCAAAATTCAAGGTATATATCCTTATTATTATACTAGCAGTTTTACTGGTTTTTGAGATAATAATATTTTACTATCCTTTGGATTCTTTTAATTTTGTTCCCTCACCGCCAACAGCTCCCAGTATAAATTTAATTGATTATAATGTGAATTTAATGACTTTTGCAGGAATATTAATGGGTATTATGCTAATAACTGTTTTAATGTTTTTGGGACTTGGGTTTTTAATCAAAGCTTTTGAATCTTCAGGGGATATACGTAAAAATTTCTTCTATCTTTCAGCAGGTTCAATATGTTTTTGTGTATTTGGTTTATTAGAAGGATTAACTGTTCCGGGATTTTTAGTTATAATCGTGAGAATTGGGTATCTAAGTAGCTTTTGGCTTATGTATTTAGGATTAAAAATTTAACCGTAATCCTTTTTTTTTAATTAATTAATATTTATATATAAAAAAATTATTATTAGTTAAAAGCTAAATATTTACAGCAGATCGAACTTTTATTTATTTATTTAGATATTCTTTAAATAATTATGAGACCTGGAATAATTCAAGGCATTTTGTATGTAGAAATGAATGACGAACTTGGCCCTAATCCCGTGGCCTGGTTCCCTGCTACATTCACACAAATGGATTTAATTCATATAAGCATTAAAACATTAACACTACTTTCAGGTGAGGATGGACATATCCCAGAATCATTAGTAATACTCCCCTTTCCATCAAAGAATTTAAAAGGGCTAGTTAAATATATCAAATGGGAGGATTTATCTAGACGAGGTAATATTGGCCAATCTGCTCTGATACTATTATTTAAAGAAATTGATGATGTAATTTTCTATAAATACATCAACGATTTATCTATTCCTTTTAATAACCTTACCCATGAAATAATAAAGTTAGAAATTAAAAAGGCATCACAAGAGGATTATAAAAAGATACTTGAGCATCTTGAATTTAATATCTCCGCGCTTTTGGAAGAATTAAAACTCCAAGAATTAGCTCAACAAGAAGCTGAAGCATTTCCTGAGCAAAAAATCAAAGACCGAAGCGAAATTGATTATCAATTTAAAATAATAATTGTTGGAGACCCCAATGTTGGAAAAACTTCACTAATATTAAGATATACCAATAATGCTTTTAGAAGATCATATGTTCCTACTCTGGGTGTTCACGTGACAAATAAAATCTTCAAGGTTGAAGATGCTATCATTCAGTTAACATTATGGGATATTGGAGGACAAGTTAAATTTGAAACCATGAGGCAACAGTTCTATCGTGGATCAGATGC
>JBHLRA010000174.1:0-3825 GCA_048883045.1 Candidatus Thorarchaeota archaeon
TTTAGAGCTTTAGATGTTGTTTCCAAATCAGATAATCGGGACCATTTTTTTAATACATTAAGGCAAATATATCCAGTACCGGAATTCCCAGGAGGTGTTTGGACTGGATGAATGTTAGGATGGAAAATATTTGTAATCCATGAAAAATCAATTCCACCAGGATAAGGAAATGAACGATTTAGTTTTAGAAATATTCTGTGTGATCTCTGTGGTACTAATTCTCCTTTATTTTTTACAAGACCTAAAGCTTTTATATTTAATGTGAGTTCAACAGTACTCTCTCCCTTAAGAATTGAATTTTTTTCTAATACTTTTAATTTCTTTATATTAGTAAGTTCATTTTCGATTCGATCTTTCCATATTTCATAGGGAAGCTCAGGCATGGTAAGATACCTCAAGTTTAATTTTTATCATAATTATTATTGATTTTTTTATTTATTATTTTTTTGATGTTTTTACAATTATTATCCTCCATTTTTCTTCTTATAAGAACAGGTCCAACATTCAGGATTCTTCAATTTTTCAACAACTCTAAATCTATTTAATATTCCATTATAATTTAGCTGTTTACCAATCAAAGGTTTACCTATTGAAGGATTCCAATTACCTTTTTCTTTATAATAATCAATGCCTAAGATAAATTTTAGTACTTGCTGTGATTGAAGTCCTCCTACAATTGAAGTCGTTGTTATTATTGTAGCTATTTTTGCAACTGTTTCTCCATTATCACTTTGAATTTCTTGACCAGTACATGAAAATTTCTTCCACATTGAATCGAGATCGGCATTAGATATACTACATTGTAAACATGCAGCATCTTTCTCTTCAGAATAAACAGATTGAACACTTCCAAAGAATTCTTCAATTCCAGAATCTACAAAAGGAACACCGTAATAATACGCATAATTATTTGCTTGGAGCCTTGCTTCAACATTATCGAGACATGAACATATAACATCAGAGTTTTTGTAAAGATTTTTATCAATATCATTCAAATCCTTTTTAATAGCAACAATTTCTGTATCAGGATTTAATTCTTCACATGCGTTTTTTACTACATCAACTTTATACTCTTTATCTTGAGCACTCTGATTATTAAACAACACACAACGATTTAAATTTGAAATATTTATAAAATCATAATCAACTAATATTAACTTTCCAATACCAGTTAAAACTAAATTTTTCACAACTTCGTTTCCCGTAGCACCAACCCCAATAACGAGAACTGTCGCATTTGAAATCTTGTTTTGATCCCAACCCTTAATACGTTTTTGACGATCAAATTTATCTGAGTCTATAGATTCAAGACCAAAGACTTCATAATCTGTATTTTTTTCTTTACTTGGCATCTATTATATTATTCCAAGGTTAATTCGAATTAAATTCAAGAACTGCATAACTTATTTCTTTATAACCCTTTTCTGAATTTTTATCGAGAGTATAAAATTGGGAATCATCATCAACTGGATCGATAACTAATGCTACTTGATATGATTCTGGAAAAAAATATTTCTGAGTTTTTACGTCTGTCGTCGAGAGGAAACAACCAAATCCTGGATGTGAATGCCACCAGCCTACAATTCTTAAGCTATCATCCTTTCTTCTCTTTTTTAATCTTTGAAATTTCCTATCATATTTTCCAGCAGCACCCTCTATTTGAGACGTTGAATATTTATCACTATATATCGCACCTAAAAGAAAAAGAAGTTCCTCTATTTTTACATAAAGTTTCTCGTTCCATTTCAATATATTTCCAATTAAATATCCAAAAATTTCATTCTGAAAATTTTTGCACAACAACTTTATCCTATTTAGAACCTCTTTTTTAATATATACAGGAAATACAAAATTCTCTTCAATTGCCATATTAATACTTCTTAATTTCTTTTATAGAGCTTATAGAAATATTTTTATTCTTTTTTAATATCGAAATTTCTATCATATTTTTTATTATTTGATTAATTTGTTCTCTTGAATTCCCTTGAATAGCAGAAAACCCAAAGGTTGTTAACCCAAAAGAATCATTAATTTTGCTTGGTTCAAAAGCAGAATTAACGGAATCTTGGAAATTTGCGAGTATATAAAAATCAATATTTTTTACTCTTTCTTTTAATCTTGAGTATAAACTCCTAGTTTTACTCAAATTACCAGCTCCAGAGTTGGTAACCATGCAAATTATATTAATTTTTGCAATTAAAGGTTTATAACTACTGAAATTTTCTACTAAGTCTGTTAAATTGATTTCTCTTATAATAAACTCATTAATTCCTTCTAAGTGGGAAATTTTTACTGTTTTTTCAATGATCTCATTCATATCATCATCAATTTCTAACACGGTTTCTCCAGGAAATAAATTCATAATTGTTGATTTTCCTACACCATCTTCGCCTGCTAATAAAATTTTAGGAGGAATTATGATATTACTTTCTATAAAATTACCAAAATCTCTAATCTGAGCGCTTTGATCTTTACCTGTTCCTAATCCACTTTTAAATCGTTTGAAAAATTCTTCTTTTACTAATTCTAACTTATATCTTACTTCATCTTCAGGATCATAGTGATCAGTCGTAACTATAAATACATAATCCTGTTGACCATATATATATACAAAATTAAAATTCTCAAAATTTAATGATCTTATATTTCCTCCTTCAATCTTTTTACTTACACGTGTAATAAGAGTAAGAAAACTTACGATATCATTATTTGCATGATCAGCACCAAAAAATGATTTAAAATAGCGTATCACTCCATCCAATGTAATAATATAGATATTCGATATCATAACAGAATTTTAATTTTTTCTTTTTCTTACTTTTGTTTATACTTCTTCTGATTTTTTTAATAAATATATGTAATATAATTAGACGAACAATGAATTTGTAATCCTCTTATTTTATGATGACTAAATATTTAAACTTGTTTACTTTCTATCTTTTCTATAATTGAAATTTTTAACATTTCACTTATTATTTCAAGTATCCTTTCTTTTGCTCCTTTTTTAATTGCACAGAAACCATAAGTTTGAATACTAAATAATTCTTCCACTTTTTCTGGTTCATATGAGGTATTTGCTAGATCTTGAAAATTGGCTATCACATAATAGTCCGCTTTTTTTACTATTTTTTCCAATTGAAAGAAAAACCTTTGAGTTCTACCTAAATTACTTGCACCAGAATTAGTAACTATACAAATTATGTCGACTGAATCCAATAATGGCCTATAAATTTTTGAATTTTTAATCAATTCCTCCAAATCAAATTCCCTTAATACTATCTCATTTATTCTTTTAAAATTAGATAACGGGATAGATTTTTGAATAATTTCATTCAAATCTCCGTCTAATTCTAAAACAGTTTCTCCGGGTAGTAAATCCATGATAGTTGTTTTTCCAACACCTACCTCGCCAACAAGCAATATTTTGGGCGGGATAAAGATGTGGGTTTCTGCAAAGTCATCAAATACTTCAAATCTTCCTATTTCACATTTCCAATTTGTTAATTCATCACGAAATTGTCTAATAAACTCATCTTTCATCAACTCTAATTTTTGTTGTGCTTCTTCTTCAGGATCATCAATATCTGTGACAATAATGAACATACATAACTTTTCATCATCATAGGTATATACAAAATTGAAATTTCTGAAATTTAAAGACCTTATTTCTCCTCCGCCAATTTCTTTTGCAATACTGCTAATTGCTGTGAGAAATCCGCTTACTATATCATAGTCCATGTCGTCACTTCCCACAAAAGTCTTAGAATAACAGAGAACACCATTAGCCATTATTATGAGTATTTTGGATATCATTTGAGATTTCTA
>JBHLRA010000174.1:3925-6266 GCA_048883045.1 Candidatus Thorarchaeota archaeon
CCTTCAAACTTTCCAATATCATAGTCCCAATTTTGAATTTCCTGCCGATATCTCTTAAAAAACTCCAATTTAAGCATTTCTAACTTAAATCTTACTTCTTCTTCAGGGTCATCAATATTGGTTACTATGATAAAAATCCAATTCTTTTCATAATCAAAAGTAAAAACAATATTAAAATTTCTAAAATTTAATGATCTTATTTCTCCACCTCCTATCTCTTTTGCTATATTGCTAATTGCTGTGAAAAAACCGCTGATAAAATCTTCATCAATACTCTCATTGCTAAAAAATGATTTTGAATAGCAGAGAATGCCACTCGCTTTTATTATGAAGATTTTTTTTATCATAGGGTTATTAATTCTATTTTGTATTAATAGATTGTTTGATTAATATGATTCTTCTATCATCGCAAGGAATATATCAGCAATATTAAGCCATTTATGCTTAACTTCAGGCTCTATCGCTTCTGCTTTTGTCAATTCTTTTCCTTTTTTAAGATATTTAATGGATAATTCATCATTTCCGAGATGGTTATAGCAAATACCTAATTTTATATAGGTTTGATTAATATACCATTCTTCAGGACTTAATTCAATTGATTTTTGAAACTGCTCTAATGCTTCTTGATATTTCTGACAGTACATTAGAATCTCTCCATAAGTATCTCGATAAATATGATTATTTGGAGAACTCTTTATAAGATCCTTAATAATTTCTAATGATTCCTCCTTTTGATTCATATATTGCAACCAGTAAGCTTTGTACATAAGTAAATCTTTATTTTCTGGATATTCTTGAAGTAATTCTTCTATGATTTCAAATCCGGCTTTAAGTTCATTTATTTTTTTAAGCAAAAATGCTTTCTTTATTTTGATATCCATCCTATTTTCTGGAAAATTGTCAACCATTTCATCTAAATTCCTTGAAGCTTCATTATATCGACCTAAATATATCAAAATTTTAATTTTCAAATAATAATTCTCAATATTTTGCGGATTAATATTAATATCTTCATTTATATTTATTAGTTTTTGTTCGTATTGATTTTCAGCTTCTTGAAAAATATCAGCCATATTTTGCCAAATAATTCCCTCTAATTTATCCTCGACTCCTCTAAATTCAGGCTCTGTTTCAATTTTATATGCTAAATAATTAATATAATCTGACAAAAAATTACTTAGGGATTCCTCTAATCCTTTATTAAATAATGTTTCGCAGCATTCTTCTAGTATTTTATCCATAATTAACCTTTTACTCAATGATTTTGAAACTAGTTTATTCAAATAAGTCAGCATAGTAACATGTTCTTCTGTTATTGCTCTAAGCATCGTTTCAATTTTTTCATTTTCTTGGAAATAGTAAATTTGGTCCGATGAAACTTTTAATTGAAAGAATTTAATTGGATATAGTTCATTTTCTACAATTTGATCAATGTAATATGTGAGAGTATTCTCTTTAATGTCATATTCCTGTGAAAATGTCTTAGGGGATATATAGTTAGGAAATTCATTTGGGTGATTTTTTGAAAGAAATAATATTATTTTGTTAAAATCCTCTTCACTTTTTAGTAATGATTCCACTCTGACATAATCTAGTTTTACAATATTGTTTAGAAATCTAAATTGTAAGTATTCATCTACAATATTATTTTTCTTAAAAAAATCAATGGTCTTATTGGTGATATCCTCAATTCGCTTGCTTTCTCTTTCTAAAATTGATTGTCTATCCAAATTATAGTTTTGTAACATATATGCATATTCTACTTTCCCTTTTCGTGTGATTTTATATTCCTTGGTCTCATCATCCTTTTCTATTAAACCATCTCTTGTTAATTGTTTTAAATATTTTGATAGTGAGGTTTGATTGATTCCAACAGGTTCCTCAAGAAAATCGGACCACTTGCAGTAATTATTGTTGTAGACCATCCATAATATCCAATGATCATAATTTCTACCTTTTTTTAAGATAATATTTGGTGGAAAATTAACTTTTCTCGTTTCTCCTGCAATTTCAGACAGTTCATTGAACTGCCGTATCCCATCATCAGTAATTTTATAGTGCCCTTTTTTAGAACTAACTATTAATCCTTGAGCTTTTAATGTATTTAAATATCTTGATAATGTAGATGTTGGAATTTCAATTGGTTCTTTAACAAAATCAGACCACTCACTTTCATCATTGTTTTTCAGCATCCAGAGAATAATAAGTTCATAATTTCTCTTATCCATAGCTGGAGGGTTGAGAATCTCTTTAGGAGGGTAATTTATTAGTGGCATTTTAGAGGAATTGATATCAAAACTATTCTACTTAGAAATAGTTATAGGTTCTATATATATTTATT
>JBHLRA010000175.1:0-6201 GCA_048883045.1 Candidatus Thorarchaeota archaeon
AAAATGTTGTTCATTTTGCGATTGCACTCAGAAGTTTGTTTGATAAACCTGTATCCAATATAAAAGTAGTAAAAAATATTCCAGATGATTTTACTAATCCCGTGATTTCAACCACAACTGAAGGAAGAGCTAATATTGAAGGTAATCAAATAATCTGGACGATTGATAAATTAGCTCCAGAATATACAGTGATGATAAAATTTACATGTAATATTATGGTTTCTGATATTACTAAAAGACGAACAGGAACTGTAAAAGTCACCTACGAGAGCCATTCATCTTTTGCAGAGGGACTTGATATTGAAAAATTTGATGCTTATACAAGAAACAAGTTTTATGTTGATACAGTTGAAAGAGATGAAGAACCTGGGATATTCGATTGTAAGCTAGTTTTCGATAATTCTTCAGAGTTTATTATACAACTTTTTAATGCAGATGTATATGCTCCTGAAGATGAGTCAAAAAAGTTTGTTGATATTGATCCAAACGACGTTCCCTTGCTTCCAAGCAGAGCTCAGTGGCATTCAACGAAATGGGAATATGAAAGTGAGGAATATCCTACTTTTAGGAAGAAATTAGAATTTAGAGTAATGCCGGATTTTCAGACAATTGTAAATGGAACTGCTGCTCTTGAAGATGTTATCTTAGAAATTGGTAGTATCACTGGTGTAATGTCTTATGATATAACTGAAGTTCCAACATATCGAGCTAAAGATGTTATTGCAACTCTGAAGATTGTTAATAATGGTTCAGCTCCTCTTAATGAGGTGACTATTATTCAAAAAACTTTCTCAGATGAATATAAACCACCAAAAGCAGATGAGATAAAATTAACTTGGGATGGAGAAGAAGTAGAAGTAGCTGCTGCTGCGGTTAGTGTAGACGATAACGAATTTAAAATAGATCTTAAGGATTTAAAAGACAGTAGTACTGGTATGTTTAAACCAGAATCGACAATGGAATTTGAATATCCTATTCATTGTACTAATCCTGCTCGACAATCCACTTTTGAATCTGAAATTACATACCTCGCTAATACTTTTCCAATAAGTCAAGAATTAGAGTTTAAACCAGAAGTTCCTATAATTGAGGCTATGCACATCAGAAGGAAATTCAGAATTGGAAAGGAAGTTGTACCTATTGGAGAATTAGGAAACTATAAGATTATATTAACTTTAGAAAACATCGGTGAATCCCCATTAAGAAAATTAGTAATGTTAGATAAGGTTCCAGATTCATTTGAGTACGGATCCTATTCTTTGACTCCAGAAATCACTGATGAAGTAGGTCAGGATACGTTAAAATGGAATATTGACCTTTTGGAAGTAGGAGATACTTTAGAAATTACATATGAGATAAATGGTAAAGGAAAATACAGCCCAAGTGATGCCCAATTAGCACTTTAATATTAAATTAGAATTTTTTATTTTTTTATTTTTTTCTATTTACACTAATAGTTTAATAAACGTAGGGATAAGTATTATATGAATAAAGTATGAAATTTAATTTAGTTACCAATAATTTCTATAATCATAAACAGCTTTGAAAAACAATGCTAAGAAAACGTTATCAGTTAAATTGGATGTTTGAGTGTCCTGATGCAGTGCTAACATGCTCTATATTAAAATGTAAAAGTGAAAAATTTCTTGTTTTTGGCGGACACGATAAAACTCTTTATCTGATGGATAGTGAAAATAACATTCTTGACGAAAGAACTTTCGATGGATGGTGTCGTTGCACATATCCTGTCGATCTAGATGGAGATGGATGTGATGAGATATTAGTGGGAGCCGGAGATGGAAATTTTATGATTATGAAATTAAATATAGAAAAAAAGAAATTAGCAGGATTAATGCGGTATAAATCCTCCAAGAGGATAAATTGTTGTATTGCGGGAGATTTTACTCAAGATGGGAACATTGAAATGATTTTCGGGAGTGAAGATAAAACAATTAAAATCTTCGATAATATTAAAGCGAAAGAGCCAAAATATATATTCTATTATGATTCCTGGGTTATATCTTGTACATTAGGATTCCTAAATTTCCCAGATGAAAAGGTGCCTGTTTTTGCGTTATTAGTTGGAACAAAAAATGGAACTCTACAACTTATTCAATTTAGAGATGATATGCCAGAAATCACATGGCAAAACCATTTCAATGCTCAAATTAATGATATCAAAATCGGAGATGTCACTAATGATGGACTTAATGAGATAATATTAGCCACAGATGACTCATTCATTAAGATTCTAAATAGTAATGGAGATCTTATCAAAGAAATTATTATTGATGATGGACGTCCAGTTTCACTATTAATTGAAGATATTGATGGTGATATGGCAAAAGAAATCGTAGCAGGATGTGCTGATGGCTCGTTAAAAGTATTTCATAATCAATCATTAAATTCTCAAGATTTTGAATTAAAATGGAAAACTAAGGTTGCATCATCTATTAAAAATGTTTGTTGTATTTCAGGAAATGGACAAAAACTAAATCAAATCGTATTTGGAGGATATGATCGTAGAATTAGAAACGTTACTGATTTTGAATGGGGTCAAAAAGAAACACTTGATATCCCTAAAATTAGTCAAATACCAGAAACACAACTAGCCAGAAAGGATGAGTTAATAAATCAGATAGCTGAAATAAATGATGTTCCAACAAACATAAGAGAACATATTTTTAATATTTTGCAAGAAAAAGGACATCTGAAAGATTTAATGAAAGACTTATCAGAATTGGGATATTCAGAAGATGAAATATTAGAGGAATTTACACTTCTAAAAACACAAAAATCAGTTGTATATGAGAAGGTTACATATCCGGTTTGGAGTTTACCAGAAGAAGAAATACAGAAAGAAATTTCTGAAGAAGCTAAGGCTGAAGTAAAGGAAAAGGAACAACCAAAGCCTAAAGTACAACCTTTAGTCATTGAAAAGCCTGTTGAACCGAAAAAAGAAAAATTACGGGCAGCACTAGAAACTGAAACCAAGAAACCACCCTCTGAAGAACCTATTGTTGGTGGAGGTTCGTTAGAAGAAATCATTATAGCTTATCTAAGGGATAAGAAATCTGTTGAGACAAAAGCTCAGTTTGTCAATGATATTAAAGAAAAAGGATTTTCCAATACTCAGATTGAAAAAGAAATTGCTTTATTAAAAGAACAAGGAAAAATTCAATACTCGCGTGCTAAACCTAAAGGTTGGAGTTTAGTAGAATAAATTATTCTTGAGGTTTTTTTATAAAAAAATCTGAAATTATCTCAATAAAATACTCAAATTGGTTTAATTGAGTGAAATCTACTCCATTATATTTTTGAATAAACAGTTGAAGCATAGGATCAACTTTTTCAAAAAATTTCCTTACCAATTTATCAGATTTCTTTTTACTCTTATCAACTAATCCGTATAATATTATTGGTTCTCTATACTGATTGTCTTTTGATTGTATTTCAGCTAACTTGAAAACAAATAAGGTATTCCCTGATTCTAAATATTCTAATGAAGTTTTATTAAAGGCGGTGTCAACAAACGTGTTAATCGCAGAAATGAATGCTCCTCGTAAATCTTTATTTACACCTCGTTTTCTTTGAACAGGAAATTCTTTGAAAATATGATTAACTAGCACGAATCCTCGGAATACAAAACCAATTTCGTAGAGTTCCTTCAATTTAGGACCAGAAAATTGTGATTTTTGATTGTATTACTAAATATCTTTTTTAAGAATTTAATATTTGTTTTCATATTTAATTTTAAACTATATACTTAATTGCTATTTAAAAGATTGATTGAAAAAAATGAAAGATATAGATTTTCGATTTGATGAAAAACTAAAGGAATTAAACGATTTATTACCAACATTAAAAGTAGATGTAAATTGCGCAGAATTGTCATTAACTAGCGTTCTGGATATTTTAGGTATTGATAAACCAATCTTTCATAATCTCGCAATTCCTTTAGCTGGAGGTTTTGGAGGTTTTAGATCTATGAAAGGATGGAAAGGAGCCTGTGGTGCTGTGAATGGGGGATGTTCAGCAATAGGAGTTATTTTAGGAGGGCATGAAAGAATGGATGATGAAACTATGGAGAAGGCATATTTAAAGGCAGCAATATTTGCTCACGAATTCGAAAAGGAATTCGGGTCTGTAGTTTGTTCAGAACTCTGTGGTTATGATTTCAGTGAACCTGAAGGTATGACAGAATATCGAAAAAGTGAAACTTGGGCAAAAAAATGTTATCACTATGTCATATGGGCAGTAGATAAAGTAAGAAAACTCACTAGTAGTGATTTAAAAAAAAACTGGGAATAAATTATTTAAAAAAAACTGTAAATACGAAATTTTAAACATTTTGAAATTATAAGTTTTTTATACTAATATTGGTTTATTAGAATTATTCAGAAAAAAATGAAATTATTATAAACGTAAGGGATTACTTATGAGTGAAGAAGAATCTCGTTTCTGTCCATATTGCGGTATTGAGTTGGAGCACCCTTATTGGGCGCATATCCAAGCAGAACATCCAGACAAATATACGCAAAAAGAAACCTGGATAAAATTATATCAAGACTATACAGGCTTAGGTATGGATGAATCCACATCTTTAATGGTAATATCTGAATTATTCAATGCAACTCAGGAAGAGATTAAATCTTTCCTTAAAAATGCTAAAGTGTTTTAATTTTATTTTTTATAACTTGTTTTTAATACCAAAATAAAGAAAGAAATAAATAATAGATTAATTTTAAATGATAAATTTCTAATCAAAACTCTTCTTCTTCGTCACTTTCTTTTAAGAGTCCTGCTTGTTTTAATAAATCCTCAACACTATCTCGAGCTTTAATTATTTGTTCATTTTCATTTAAGTTTAGTTTTTCTATTACATCATCGCTAAATTCCATAAATTTTTCAATAGCACCAGAACTGAATTCTTTTATTTTTTCTGAAGTTTCCTCGATAAAATCTTTGCCAGATTCGCCAAAAACACTTCCAACGAAATCAGTAAACTGTTTGTTTAATTTTTCTATGAAATTTTCTTCTTCTTCTCCTTCATCACTCATTTACGTTAACACCATTTTTATTTTAATTATTTTAAATAATTTTTTTACATATTAAAATCCATATACTATTTTATATTAACTTTTTTTGCTTCCAACTTTTAAGTTCATCTTTAGTATAACCAAGAAGATCGCAATAAATTTCTTCATTATTCATACCAAATTCGGGACCTATACTCTCAACAGAACCCTCGGTTTCAGAAAAATTAATCAAACGGTTTGGGATTGTGGCTTTATTAACCTCCCATTTAGAGAAATCAAATTGATCACATAGCATTCCTCTTTCTTTAAGGTTAGGGTGGTGATGCACTTCATCTATTCGTAAAGTCCTACCACAGGGAATTCTAACGGCTTCTAATTGTTTAATTGCTTCATCACGAGTGAATTTTTTGCTCCAATCTTCAATTATTTTATCCAATATCTCAACATAATCAAATCTTTTTATAATATTGTCGAAACGAGAATCTTTTATTAGTTCTGGTTTTCTTAGCACATCCTCACAGAGACGAATCCATTGTTTTTCTGTTAGGGTAGTTAACACAATTAATCCATCTTTGCAGTGGTATTGATTATAAATTGGAAGATATTTTGATACTACATCAACTTTTTGTGCTCTTGGAATAAATTCTTTTGCTTGAGCTCTAATATTTATAGAAAACATTATATCATGCATTGAGACATCGATAAATTGTCCTTTCCCTGTTCGCTCTCTGAAATAAAGCGCTTGACTTATCCCAATTGCTGTAATATGTCCCGCAGTATAATCTGCTATAGGTAATCTTGGTGGTCCTTCCTTAAAACCTAATGCATCGAGAATTCCAGCTTCAGCTTGAATAATAATATCAAAAGCTGTTTTCTTAGTATATCCTTCTAATCCTTGATTTCCATAACCAGAAATTTTTGCATATATCAGTCTAGGATTAATTTCTTTTAAAGTATCATATCCTACTCCCCATTTTTCCATTGTTCCTTTGACAAAATTTTCTATAAGGACATCAGATTTTTTCACTAGCTCTTTGAATATCTCAATTGCTTCTTCTTTTCTTAAATCGAGTGAAATAGATTTCTTACCTCTATTTAAAATGGAAAATAAAGGAAACGTAGGTTTATCATAGAGAATAAATAATCTAAATGCCTCTCCATA
>JBHLRA010000176.1:0-2251 GCA_048883045.1 Candidatus Thorarchaeota archaeon
GTAGAATTATACCCTAGCAATATGTCTACATTATCTATATCACCTGTATGACTCCAGATTATTTCATGTGTATCACCCTTTACCCAAATCGAACTGGAATCGGGGCTTGTTATGGTAATAGAAGGTAATGTACTAGTTATTGAAAATGCATCAGAATAATCGTTAACTAAATATTTCCAATCCACCTCATATATGTAGATCCAAAAATAATCATCTGTATACGGAATAACTGAAACAGGTATTGTCCACATGTAATTCCCGTCATTTGTAGTATTTGATGTTATTGTTAAAGTAGGGCCGCTAAAAGGGAATAAAGTAATGCCCACATTGCTAATTGAACCAGTCGTTGTCCAGGTGATTTCATATTCTTTTCCTATCTCCCAAACAATACTCGCAGTTGGATTAATAACGTTTATCGTATGATCATTAGTAATAGTGAATACCGCAGAAGTATCAAAAGGAATACAATTTTCGGGATTATATATTACAAAATAATAATCATTATCAGTAGGTAAGAAAGGAGAAAAAGAAACGTACCATGAATAGGAGCCAGTATTTGACACTTTTTCCACAATCGTTTGTATAAATCCAGAGGAAACATCCCATAATTCAATTGTCACATTAGTAATATCACCCGTCCATTCCCAAGTTATATCATAGGAGTTATTTTCTGTCCAATTTGCCGAAATTCTTGGATCAAGGAGATTGATTGAGGAAGGCGGCGTTCCATCACATATCAAGTGAAAAATACTAGATATACCGTTAATATATAAATCTGAAGAATCAGAAATGTTAATGTAATATCCCAATCCTCCAGTCAAATTATTTGGTATTGTCCAAGAATAATTATCATAATTATCTATGTTTGGAGCAATAGTATACACGAAACCATATAGATTATATAATGAGATATTGACCTTGTCAATAGTGCCTAACGAAGTCCAAGTAATATTGTAACTCGTTCCATTATACCATTGAGAACCCGAATTGGGATTATTTACATATATTTTTCCGCTGCTAGGATTATTTATAGTAAATTCTCCAGAAATTGCACTTTCAGAACCACCATATTCTTTAACGCGAATGATATATTCCATGCCGCTCTCAACTGAGGGAGGGATAGTCCACAGATAAGAACCTGTATTTTCTGTACTACTATTTATGGTAATCCAAGAGCCACCACTTAATTGATAATGGATACTTACATTCTCAATATCACCAAATGTAAACCAACTAATCTCATACTGATTTCCTGCAATCCATTCCACCTCAGCTTCCGGAGATTCAATGATAAGTGTTTTTTCGGAAGGATTTGTATTAACAATCCAGAAATATTCACTATATTCTCTTGGAACATATGTAGTATTACTTAAGATCTGTATACGATAGTCATTATCTGTTAAAACTGAATCGGGAACCATCCACATGTAAGAACCATTATTATCGACACCTAATGCGATATGGGAGTGAGGATCATTGACATTATATAAATATAGATCCACAAGAGTTGGGAAGGAGGTATGATTCCAGGTTATTTCATAACTACTTCCATTTTGCCAAATTGTTGTTGCATTTGGAGTTATTACTTCAAGAGTAGAATAAGGAAAAGAAGGATTATTGATCGAAAAAACATCTGAGATGCCAAAAACACCTCCAGAAAGATCTTTTACTCGGATATAATAATCGTCTCTAGTCATTATATTATCAGGCACTGTCCATGATTTTGAACCATCATTTTCAGTACTATATTCTATAAACTCTATTGGCATTTTATTATAAGATTGGATTAATTCAATTCGAACATCTGTTATGTTCCCCCATGTGGTCCATGTAATATCATAGGTTGAACCTTCATTCCAAGTAACTCCTTTTTGGGGATCATTGACTTCTATTAGTTTCTGACCAGGAGCTATGGAATAATAAACACTTAAATTATAAATATTTGGATTATCAACGTAAAACACGCGAATTGTATAGAGTATCCCAGTAGACACTGTATAATAAAGAGATTCTACATTATCAACTAACGAAGTAGAACTATTTACGAGATCATCTGATGAGTCATAGAGCTCTAAATCTAGGTTTCCAATACTGTTTTCAAACTTTATTTCCACGTGGAGTCTATAACCTGATTTCACCCTTAGCTGGAAATAATCATCGTCATAACATTCAAGATTCGTGTAATTCCCCTCTTCAATTAAAAACGCCTCGAAATAATCATTGTTAAATTCGTATGAATCATCGCTGGTCT
>JBHLRA010000176.1:2351-6144 GCA_048883045.1 Candidatus Thorarchaeota archaeon
GCAATTATTTGGAGTATAATTGGTGGTGTTATTGGTACATTATTCTTTATGATTGAGAGCAAAAGAAATGAAAAAATAATTGCTACTATTTGGGCAGTTATTTTGGTACTTCTATGGATTTTTTATCCTTACCTTCCTGGTGATAACGTATTAGTATGGATGTGGACCGCTATAATATGGAGTATAATTGGCTGTATTTTGGCTATTAGTCTTTTTATAATTAAAAGAATAAAAAAGTAAAGTAATGTATTCTTTTCCAATCATACCTTATAATTTTTTTTTTAAAAAATGTGGAAAATTAATCCTTTAATTCTATAGATAAACGATATGTCTCAGATGTAATTTTCTGATAAATCGCTCTTAAAACGATCTCAAACGCTTTATTATCAATAATTGGAGGTATTCCTAAATTTTCCAAAGTCTCTATGATATTTCCTGGTTTTCGAAGTTTAAATTGAATGGGATATTCATCTAATCCTGTTGATTTTTTTTCAGTAGATAAATCTTGAATGTAGATTTGTGGGATGTTAAATTTAAAATCATACTTACGTAGGTCTGAGTCTTTTTCAGAAATTTTTTGACTTTCTTCTGATTCTCGAAACCTTAAATTAGAAAAAATTTCACTCTTTGTTTTTCCTCGCAATTCCAATAACAAAAATGGATTATAATCTATGACACGAGCAAGATATAAAATTACCGCTGCAATATGTTTACAAGGGATGGCTTTATCCGGACAAGAACAAGTAGCATTTAAACCTTTTGATGCATCAGGAAATAATGAGTATTCGGTGTTATCAAAAATTTTAATTAAATCTTCTGGTAATTTGCCTTCTAATAATTCAATAAGATATATAGGCTTGTCTTTAAGATTTGTTAATATCAATTCCCATCCTTCCTTAGGGATAATTTCAAAATTTATTTTCACTCGATAAGGTGTTGGAGCAGTACCTTGAACCGTTGCAAAGATTTGACCGGGATTAATGGAAAGATTATCTATTCTCCTTTGATCCTTAACATATTCAATTCCTCTTTGCATTCTGAATGGACGCCCAATCTTTAGATTCGATCGAATCCATTCTGTCCCCCAGGATGTTTGAGCAAAATTTACAAGATCTCTTTTTATTTGTTCAACCTCCTCATGAGTACGTTGTTTCTCGTATTCAGTTTTTCTTTGAGGAACCTTTGGACCTTTTCTTTTAAGCTTTCGATTATCCATAAATTCTTTTTTGCGATCGTTTATCTTTATCACTATTAGGTTTAATTACTTAATATTAATAATTCTCTTAATTTTTCGTCATTTAAATCTGAAATCCAAGATTCTCCTGTGGATGTAATAATTTTATCGGCTAATTCCTTTTTTTCTTCTAATAAAACGTCGACTTTTTCTTCGATAGTACCACTTGTAATAAATTTATAAACGTTTACAATAGATTTTTGACCAATTCGATAAGCTCTGTCTGTAGCTTGTTCTTCAACTGCCGGATTCCACCATCTATCGACATGGATAACGGTTGTCCCCCTTGTTAAATTTAAACCAGTTCCACCGGCTTTTAGGGATAAAATTAATATTGGGGAGCTATTAATATCCTCTGATTGAAATTCATCTATAATTTCTCGTCGGTTTTGTTCTGGTACACCTCCATGAAAGTAAAGAATTTCAAAACCATATTTCCATTCAAGTATTTTTTGTATAATATCTCCCATTTGAGTAAACTGCGTAAATATTAAAACTTTTTCTCCATTAGAAATAACCTCATCTGTCATTTCTAGTAATCTTTCTAACTTCTGGGATTGAGAAATAAAATATTTCATTTCCTTATCCATTCTCAACGTTGATAAATCCGTTTTAAGATATTGAGAAGGATGGTTACAGATTTGTTTTAATTTTACTAATAATCCCAAGATTAATCCTCGCTGCTTTCTTTCATCTGATTTGGCAGTTTCAATCTCCTCTAACGTTTTTTCTACAAGTTCTTGATAGATTTTTACTTGTATTTCACTTAATTGAACCGTTATCTTTATTTCATTTTTCTCAGGTAAATCTTTTATAATAGTTTTATCTGTTTTAACACGTCTCATAATAAAAGGAGCAATAATAATTTTCAAATTATTAATTATATCTTTATTCTGAAATCTTTCAATCGGTAGAATATATTTCTCTTGGAAATCTCTCCTACTTCCTAAAAGACCAGGATTTAAAAAGTTAAATAATGACCAAAGCTCAAGCAAACGATTTTCTATGGGGGTTCCACTTAAGCAAATTCTGTATTGACTTTGTAATTTGTATATTGCCTGTGTTTGCTTTGAGGAGTAATTTTTCATATTTTGACTTTCATCAATTATAATTCCACTGAATTGAATTGTTTCTAAGAAATCAATATCATTTCTAATAGTACCATAGGATGTTAGAAAAATTCGATGTGGTTTTAAGAATTCTGGAATATCTGAAGCTTTTGTATAACGTTTAGACCCATGATGAAGTATAACTTCTAATTCAGGGGCAAATTTCGTTAATTCACGGGACCAGTTAAATAATAATGAAGTTGGACATACAACTAAGGTTGAACCTGGATTATTTGGATAATTTTCTTTAAGGTAAAGTAAAAATGCAATAATTTGAACTGTTTTACCTAGCCCCATGTCATCAGCTAGACATAATCCAAAGTTAAACTTTGTCATATTTCCCATCCATGAAAGGCCATCTTGTTGATAGCGGCGGAGATTTCCCTTAAATGAGGAAGGACAGGATATTTCCTCGAAAGACTCTATTGATTGAATCCTATTAATAATTTCACTTATTTCTCCTTCAACAACAACATCATACTTTTGACCATTTTCTACTAATTGAAGTTCTCCTGTTAAGCCAAGTTTTAGGGCTTCCATATAACTTTTTGTTTCAAATTGATTTATATTTTCTAATTCTTCCATATCTTGTTGGTCTATTAATATCCATTCTCCTCCTAAATTAATTAGAGGTTCTTTAGAATTAATCAGATTATGAAATTCATCTTCTGATATTTTCTTTCCTCCAAGACTGGCTTCCCATTTCGCCTCTAGCATTGAATTGATATCGAAAATGGAAGGCGAAACGATAGACTTTCCCTTTTTTAGTTTTTCAACATCTTTAGATCTAATTATCAATCTAGCTGTTAAACGTTGTTTTCCTCCTCTTGCAAATACTTTTGGTAAAATTATATTAAACCCAAGTTGAATTAGAAGATCTTTTGGATATTTCAAAAAATCCATTACTTCATTTGATGTAAGTTTTATTTCATACTGAATTTTATCTGAAAAAACTCTTTTAATTGGTGGAAAAATCTTTGAGGCGGTACTCAAAGCTCTCAAAATTATTTCTAAATATTCCGGTTTTCCCTCCCAAATCTCATTTAACAAAATTTTTTTGTTTCGATCTGGCAACAGAAACGAGAATATTAATCCCCACTCACTATTTATTTTCTCAGGGTATATTAATTCTAAATTTAAAGTAAATTGATGTTTTAATTGAAATCCATAAGCAGATTGAGTCCAGTTCTTAATCAATGTAGGCAATATTGTTTCAGAAAATTCATCTACTTTAAATCTAGAGTCTTTTTTAATCAGCGCTTTAAGAAACTTATAATCCCAGCCTAATTTGAAATCAGGATCCTTTTCTTTTTTTATCTCAGTGCTATAAAATTCATCAAAAGTCTGAAATTTAATTTTATTTAATAAAGAACGTATCAAGAAATCTCCAACATTATCGATGAATATTGAAAAAATGTAAGAGGGGTGCCAAAGACCACTTGTCTTATCA
>JBHLRA010000177.1:0-6117 GCA_048883045.1 Candidatus Thorarchaeota archaeon
TTTTTAGCTATTGAAATGATTATCTTATTTGTATTTTTATTTAGTGGAAGTTTTTTAATTTTTCGAGATTGGAGGGACATTATTAGATTTAAATTTATCGAGAAACAAGCAAACATTTTTAGTATTGAAGAGTCGGCTATATTCAAAATAAATGATCCCGAATCTACTAAATTTTTCAGTTCTCCACGTATTCTATTGTATCCTTTTGGAATTTTTCTAAATAGTGTTTCTGCAAGTTTATTCATACATGGGACCAATTTTATATCATTTAAGGTCTTCCATTTGAGTCATGAAACTCTAGTGTTTATTGGGTTTATTCTTTGTTTTATTGCGGGAGCTCTGCTTGGACTAGATTGGTATCGAGTATTTGCTAAAATTTACCCTGATATATACCTAGAATTTGAACAATATTTGAAAGATTTAAAAAAATCAGAGTAGATAAAGTTAAAATCAGTATAAATGAACTTTTAAATAGTGTTCTTCATATAATAATACAAATTTTCTAAGAATTATTTTCAGTAAGCTTACAAGTGAATTATTTGAGGAAAAAATATGAGTTAGATTTAATCATTGGTATCTTTTTATTTTTATTTGGATTAATTTCTGCATTTTATAGTGTCTCAGCTTTAGTTATTAATATATTTTTTGTACAGTTAAGAGCTATATTCTACGTTAAAGATATTCTCTTTGATCTCATTTTTATACTGATTGGTACGATCATAATTAGAAAGAGAAACAAAAGAATATTACTTTCAATTAATCAAAAATAAACTCAAAAGGCTCACAAACCGTATGAAAATATATTTAGAATGTGAAGATTTTTAAAAGCTCTTTTAATTTTACACTCAGTAAAAATTAGGGTCAAATCCAAATAATTTATCCTGAATTTGATTTTTTATTTCTTTTCTTACATTATTAACTATATCATCTTCGATATTTTCTAAATACTCATTTAAAGTTTTTTCAATTATTGGTTCTATTTGTCTTGAGAGTTCCTCTATTATTTCCTGCTTTTTCAAATAGGAATCTTTAAAGGATTGTAGATAGGATTTATTTAGTTGCTTTAACCATACCTTCCCTTTACTTTCCAACATACTTAATATTTTTCTCGATTTTGCGGCATTAAAATGCTTAAACTCAAATTCAAAGTTAATAATCTTATCTTCAAAATATTTTATAATTTTGGTTTTTTGCGCTAAGCTTAAATCTGTTTTAGAATTAAGGAAGAGAATAATCATGCATTTATTAAATAAAAAAAAGATTTGAACTTTAATATTAGAACCATGAATTTCTAAATTTGACAAATCTTTAATGTTAGTCTGAATTGCAAAAGCATTAAGTGAACTAAAATACATTGATACTAAATCTATTTCTAAAACATCTTTATAATGCTCAGATAAATATGACTTTATAGGTTTATAATTATCTTTATTCTTAGAATCATATTCAAATACCATTAGAGTATTTCCATTCTGATCTGCAACTAAACATCCAAATATTGGCGGGATATTATTAAAATTATTAGAGATAAATGCACTTTCAATAAGCTCTTTTTCGAATTTGTTTGAGATTTTATCGATTTTATTGTTTTTTTCCTGTAAATAGTTATTTTGGCTAGAAACCATAAAATAAACCAGAGTTAATAATTCAAATTCTCTTATAGAAAAAATTTTGTTTTTAACCATAAAATCTAAACATAAACAATATAAAGGACTCATTTCTCTAAAAATGAAAGAGAGACTAATAAATTTCAAAAAAACTAAAACTGGATATTTTTAAAAAATGAAGAATAAATAAATCTTTATATTATAAGGAGTAAGGAACTATAATGTATGGAGAAATCATGGCTGTTCTTACGGGGATATCTTTCGCACTCTCATTTGTACTAGCCCGAAAAATAGAAAACGACGCTACTGCCATTTTTCAAAATACTATTAGATCACTAATAGGATTTTTGACCTTTCTAATAATAAGTTTGTCCTTCGGTGTTTTTATTGAGATATTTAAAATATCTATTTTCATTATATTATTTCTATTTTTAAGTATCACATTTACAGTAATTATAGGAGATACAGCATATCTTCAATCACAGAAATTTTTAGGACCTGCTAAAGCGTTAGCAATTACTACTACAACTCCATTCTTCACTATTTTATTTGAAATTTTCTTTTTAAACCGTTTAGTATCAATGCAAATGATCTTCTCAGGTATTTTAATAGGTTTAGGAGTTATAATAATCACAAAGAAGGATCGCAATATTCAAAATATTAAACAATCTCATTCTTTTCAATCTCAAAATATTAACGTTCAAAATAATTTGAAGGAAACTCGAATTCCTAAGTCTGTTAAAGGAACTATTTTGGCACTAATTGCAGCAATCTCTTGGGCTATTGGAATCGCTTTATCAGATTATTCAATAAACCAGGTTGATCAAACCGTGAATTTAGGAGTTTTAAGTACTATAATTGCTATGATGGTAAGATTTCTATTCGCTTCTGTTGTCTTAAGTTTAATTTCTATAATGCATGAAACGAGAACATCAATACCCAAGAATCGGAATGTTTGGCTGATTCTGATTGTTTCTGCCATTTTGAGTTATTCTTTGGGGAGTATTTTTTTTGGAGAGGCGGTTCATACAGCTGGAGCTACTTTTATGTCCCTTATCTCCACAGCTATGCCCTTATTTACTATACCATTCTCTTATGTAATAAATAAAGAAAAAATTTCAAAGGAAGGTTTTTTAGGAGTAATAATAACATTAATTGGTGTTTTTATTCTATTTATTTAAAACAAAAAGAATTAGATTTTAAGTTACAATTATAAAATCTTCTTCTGAAACGTGGATAATAATATTATCAACTATCAGGATCCATTTAAATCTAATTATAATATCGTTGGTTGCACAATTAACCAATCCATTTAAAATCACTCCTTCACCAGAATAGAGAATAGTATCTATCAATGTGAAATTAATACCAGAATATCCACCATAACTGTAAGTCTTATTTTCTAATGGGTAGTAAGGTGGAGGTACAATTACTGAAAATGATCCCCCTCCTTCTCGATATAACGACAAATTTACCTGAACACTATAACCTGGGGCTGTAATAGTTTCATTAAAATTCTCAAGTTCTATTCTAAAATTTGCTAGATCATAAGGTAAGGTCATTAAGTTATCCATTTCAAAGTTAAATCTGATTGGGAATATTCTTGCATTAATTAATATCGTATTTGATGTGGTATTTCCATATTCATTTAAGGCTTTAACATAAAATTCATAATACCCAGAAGTTATACCTGAAATTGCATATGAGGTTTGTGAATTAGGCAAATCACTCACTATTAAGCTATTATTTCGATAAATTGAATAAGTATCAGCAAATGGAGATTCCGTCCAATTTAATACAAATTCTCCGTCAATATCAGGATAATCAGCATCACTTATTAAAGTAAATGCCCCCGGTTTGAAATTTTCTAAATTATTGTATGCTTCAAATGCTTCTGCACCGTAACCTACCTTTCTAGTAAAAGCTTCTACAAATCCTGCTAATTTTAACTGTTGTAAACCACCAATAGTACTATAAGTTGGAATATAATAATATACAGAACCTCCAAGAGGATAGAGTAAAGTATTCCCATTTCTAGCACCAGAAATTAATGTAATTTCTTGAGTCGCCTCCGTTTCATATGTATCTCTAGCAGTTTTAGGCCCAATTAAATTCTCTGTAGAATTTCTAGTATGATAAAAACGTGCTTCTCCAAAATTTTGCCCATGTCTTACTATATACATCCCTGCTAATGTTTTTGCTTCAGTACCTTGATATTCTACTAAATCTAAACCAACATATTCAATGCCATCTCCTAAATTTGTTTCAATATAGAAAAGATCACCATTTTCTGGTCGTTCATGAAAATCATCTCCCCTCTTCCAAGTTTTTAGATCTTGTACATGATATATATAATTGGCTTCTAATTGTAATTCAAATAAATCTTCGGGATATCTTAATTGTGAGCTTAACCAGATTGGAAGATTTTTCCAATCATACATCTCTAGGTAATATCTCCATGTAGAATAAGATGGATCACTACTAGATTCAATTAAATTTGGGTTTTTATAAAATTCCATTTCACCAGTAATTACATCAATTAAACTAATCCCTAAAAACCTTAATATTGGAGATCTGGAATAGGAACCCATATCAATTGAAGTATAAATTGAGACAGCATAATACATCTTCTCATTATTCCTATCAAATACTAAATAAGGATCATTATCTACTCTTAGTTGGGGCAATAATATATTATTAACGCGGTTTTTCACGTTCCTATTAATTAAATATGGCATTTCTCCTCCTTGAAAAACATAACCCCATAACCCTAAACTAGCCGTATACCAGAAAGCTTCCAATCCGTTAAGTGAGCCATCTGGTTCACCTTCATAAACATATATATTATTAGGGATTCCTCCACTCCAGTTAGTGCCAAGTAAAATACTATTATCATAAGCTCCAAGACTGCCAAAAGACTCACGTTGTTGGAGGAATTTCTCACTTTCAGATTCGCCAAAAAATATTGGATAATTTTCATCGATATTAAAAATCGAACTTACATCAACTAATTCTCCTGTGTTTGAATCCAATGCTAAGAACCCTTCAATATGATCATATAATTCAGTAGATACTCGTACTGGATCTCCAGCAAACTGAGATAATCTAATTGTTTTAGGAGCAACCCAATACTCTGTCCCATTTAAATAGACAATATCAGAGTCGGCTAGACCTTCATAAGTAGTGCCTATCTTTGCTGCTAGACTCTGTACAGCAAAATCTTGATCAAATTGTCTAATTCTTTCAAGCATTTGCGTATCATTTGCAGGTGATGATGATAAAGTAAAATTTTCAATAGGTAGCTCCTCAAACATATCTAATCCAGCACATACTCGGGTCCACATGATTTCTCTTTGAATTCTTTTATTCCATTCATACTCTGAATAAACAGATGTATTACTTAAGGTAAATACAGGCCCAATGCTCAGTATTAAAGGAAATACAATTATAACGATTAATAATCCTGCCAAAATCCCTACTTTCAATTTATTTCGTTGCAAAATTAATTTCATCCTTGGATATTTCACTAATTTACTACGGCCAATAATATAAATAACTACTCCAAGGCCTTCAAATAGTAAAAAAGCAATAATATAAGACCACATCTGTATTAGTTCAATCCCATTTAAAGGCAAAGTAGCTAAAGAAAGAAAAATTGACCCACAAATCAAACCACCTATAAATAAAGTGTTTGCTACAATATTGTAATCATTTCTTTTCAGGTAATAATTACTAACAATATTTAAAATCAATCTTAAAATTATGATCGCAACAATATAATAAATGAGTGGTAAATAAATCCTACTATAAATGAAAATGAATTCTATATTCACGTTATTTTGATTCATGAGGATGTTAAATGCATCAATAAAAACAGTGAAAGGTGAAAAACTAATTTCACCTTGCTCTAATAAATACATAGCCCAAGAAAATTGACCCCCAATATCAAGCAAAAAACCTATAAAGTAAAAGAGGATAAAACCAGCAGTCCACCAAAAGATTAAGGCTTTTAGGATTGATGGTTTACCGAACTTTAATCGAGTTCCAATTATAGTCAATAAATTTTGATTAGGGGGCAAACTCATTACAATACTCCCAATAAACGCTCCAATTAATGCTGTCTTGTTAAATATGAAATTGGTTGACCAAAAATTAAGAAAGAAAACTTCAAGATAATTAAGACCCCCTGCTTTATTTTTGTATAGTTGAACATTCAGATTTATCGGACCAAACCATGCAGGCCACCACCATAAAAGTGTTAAAACAGTTATAATAATTGCAATTGTTGGTAAAAGAATCTTTAGATATTTTTTTAATTTAGGTCTAATTTGGAAAAAACCAAGTTTCAAAGGTCTTGTTATGGGAGGCTTTTCAGATGCCTCAATATCTTCAAAACTTTCTCCACGTTCTAATCTTTCAATTTTTTTTTGAAATTCATATTTGCGTAACTCTTCTCTGCAATCCTCACAATAGTAGTTAAACTTCTTATGTTTCTTGCAAGATGGCTTAT
>JBHLRA010000178.1:0-6063 GCA_048883045.1 Candidatus Thorarchaeota archaeon
AAAAAATGATCTATTTTGAATTATTTTGTTTTTTTTGTAACAGTTCCAAATATTGAAGAAGGTCAAAAGATAGCAAGAATTCTAGTTGAAAATAAACTTGCTGCCTGTGTGAATATTATTCAGAATGTTTTTTCTATCTATAGATGGAAAGATAAGATTGAGGAAGACAATGAGCACATATTACTTATCAAAACGACCGAAAATAAAGTAGATTTATTAATACAGAAAATAGGTGAAATTCATTCATATTCTGAACCAGAATGCATTGGATTAAAAATTGAAAAAGGAGCTAATACATATCTCAAATGGATTTCAGAATCTGTTGGATAAATAAAAATCTAATACATTAACTTATGATTTATGATATTTATTATATAGATTGGATTTTCATTGATACTATTATAATAGTCTTATTATTTCTTCTTTTACTAAGCGTGAAGCTATTTAAAAGAACACATCGCTGGCGTTATTCTTTTTCAAATCAAGCTTTAGAACATTTTAATTTTCTCAAAACTAAGGATTCCTTTAAAAATCAGTTAGTTTTTACAAAGAAATGGAGTTTCATAAGAAATTCTTCTCTAAAAGAAAGAAATAATCTCCTTGTTCTAATGATCAGTAATTATCGTAAAAGAAAATTCATGAGAATTCTAACAGAGGGGTTGTGTACTTATGGTTTTAACGTATTAAATCTAAAAGTAAAAATCAATAATATTATTCAAAAAGTTGGAACTAGAAATAACTTTAAAAACGAGTGGAATTTTATTATTTCGACATTTATTGAATTTTGTGAAAGAACAAACATAAATATAGAACCTAATTATACAGTAGTTAGTCCATCAAAATCTTTAATCTCTCTTAAAGAGATCTTCTTAGATGATAATATTAAAGGTGTCATTTTAATTAATCCAAAATTAAATAAGCAAAATTTAAAGAATTATATTAATGTTATCGAAGAAATATCCTCTAAACCTCAAGTTTATAATATTTTCAGTAAGTATTCTATATCTTTATTTAAAAATTATAATTTTTTGAGATTTTTGAGAAAATTTTATCTAAGATACCCTGATATTTTTAAATTTTCAACTATTAATAAAGCCAGAAATTCATTTAAAAATTATGAAACTATCGTTTTAAGCATATTGATAGATATAATTGAAAATAAATTATATAATTCGAAAAAAAACCCATAAATTATGAAAAAAGAGCAAATTTTAAGAAATCATTATGAATCAATTAATTATTCCAACGATGATTGGATTCTCTTAAAAAGTAAAAGAAAAAATGCTCTTAAATTACTAGAAATATTCAAAAAAGAAAATTTAACACCATATGTTCACGGTAGTATAGCTCGCGGAGATGTAAATGAATCGAGTGATATTGATATTATATTTATTCAGCAGATCCCCTCATTTCAAATCGAATTAATCTTAAATAAAAATGGTTTTATGAACTATTTTAGAGAAATTATTATGGCAACACCCCGGGATTCAATAAAACTCTATATCTATCTAAGTGAATTAGAAACTATAACTCTTCCATTATCAAAATTAGATAAAAAAGTGATAGAATTTTATGACTTTGGTGGAAAAGTTAATTATGATCAATTGAAATCAGATTTAAGGGTAATAGGAATAGATAAGAGACTTGTATTAATTAAACCAACTCCTAATGGACACAAAGAAATTTCAGTAATAGGAAATGAAGCAAATGCAGCTAAAGAAGTTGGAATAAGTATTGATACTGTAAATGAACGGAAAAAAGTGCTCTTAAGAAGAGAAAAATATGGAAGAACCGGAGTATTTCTAAAAAGACCACTTCAAATTAATGAAACTATTGAAGATGTTCTAAAACAACTGGCAGATAAAAAATCAATAATAAGAAGAAAATTAATCAAAAAATGAAAAAAGTAAATATAAAAAAATCAAAAGGAGAAACTTATTATATAAAAGGAAGGAGTATACCGAAAGGATGTAAATATTGCCTAAAAGGTAGTAAAGTAGTTTTATTTTTGAATGGTATCTGTCAAAAGCCATACCATTGTTCTTGGTATTGCCCTATTTCAGAAGAAAGGAGAGGAAAAAACTTGACTTTTGCTGATGAAATACAAATTAAAACCAAAGAAGAATTACTACAAGAAATATCTGCGATTAAAGCCCAAGGGATGAGTATTACAGGAGGAGAACCTCTTTCAGAAGCAAATTTTGAAAAAACTGTCGAATATATTAAATTTATCAAAGCAAAAAAAGGCAAAAAGTTCCACATTCATTTATATACTAATGGTATTGATTTTAATGAATCCAAAGCAGAAATTCTCTCTCTAGCAGGATTAGATGAAATCAGATTTCATCCTGCTAGAGAACATTGGTCACACATAGAAAAAGCTCTAAATAAAAAGATTTCTGTTGGTGCGGAAGTGCCAGTCATTCCGAATAAAGTTAATGAAGAATATCTGGAAGAACTCATCCTTTATTTAGAACGTATTGGAGCTGATTTTATTAATTTAAACGAATTTGAATATTGCTTTCCTAATAGCCAAGAATTAAAGGAGCGTGGTTTCCAATTAAGAAATGACTCTATAGCTTCTGTACTTAATAGTCGTGAAACTGCTTTCAATCTAATTAATAAGATAGCTTCCCAAGTTTCTATTAAAATGCACTTCTGTACTATCAAATCTAAAGATCATTATCAATTAAAAAACAGATATTTAAGAAGAGCTAAAAGTATTAGATTACCTTATGAAGTAATTACGGCAGAAGGGCTTTTAATTTTTGGACAAGTGGAAGGAGAAAAAAAAAATTTGGATAAATTTTTTAAATATTTGATATCTGAATTTAAAATATCTGAAGAATTAATATCGTATGATCTTAAAAATATTAAAATACCATTCTACGTTTTAGTCAAAGATCAACTAACTGATCTTTTAGAAGCATATCAATTAGAAACATATATTGTTGAAATGACGCCTTTTAGGGATTCAAAATACCAACAAATAACTGAAAAAACCCCATTAAAAGTTTTTAAAGAAGAATATGGTTATACTAAAAATTAGTGGTGTAAAAAACAGAGATTTAGGAAAAATTATTAATCTTGAACAAGAAATATTTAAGAAGAATGCTTTTCCAAAACAATTAATGAAAAAATTAATGGAGAAGCATCAGTTCTTCTTAAAACTAGAAAAAGGACAATTAATAAGAGAATTGATTGGTTTTATAATAGTTTTAAACGACGGAAAAGAAAAGGTAAATATTGTTAATTTTTTAATTAAACCCAATCGTCAAAATAAAGGATACGGCTCCTATCTTCTACAAGAAACAATAAATAAAATAAAAAAATTGAAGATTATTAAAAAAATAATATTAAATGTTCAAATAAGTAATTTAAAAGCTATTAAAATGTATGAAAAATTCAATTTTAAAAGAAATCCATCAATTCTGGAAGATTATTATCAATCAGGAGAGAGTGCTTATTTAATGGAATTAGATATTAATTCTTTATGAATAAATATTCTCAACTATTTGATTATAAAAACTTATAAATAAATTCTATTATAATATGTGTAAATATTAATTTAATTAATTTTAATGAATTTAATACCAAAGGTGTTAATTAAAAGTGGCTCCAGTAGATAAAGAACTTCAAGAAGAAATTAAAAAAGGCGTGTCACTCCAAAAAGTCGATGAAGCTGAGTTAAAGAGAAGAGAAGAAGAAAAAAAGAAACGCATGGCAGAATTAGAAAAAGTAAAAGAAGCTTTAGGCGAAAAATAAAAAGTTCTAATGAGTTAGTTTTTATCTTTTTTATTTATTTTATTTTTATTTCGAATATTATTTCAACCAAATTAAATTAAGCTTTTCTTATAATTCATATTTTGATTAAATAAGAAAAATTTTATTTAGGAGTAGGTTTTAGGATTTGAGAATCCTCAATATAGACCAAAAACATGGAGAAATAACTGTTAAAATAGAAAATCTCAACGATCTATGGTCACTTTACAATATTATTAATAAAGATGATAAAGTATCTTCTCTAACTCAGAGAAGAGTAATTATTAAAGAAGGAACTAAAGGTGAGCGTAAATTAATGAGATTAACATTGAAAGTTGAGGATGTGTCCTTTCATGAATTTTCAAACCGTTTAAGAATAAAAGGTAAAATTTTAGAAGGTCCTGAAGATTTTGTGAGCTTTGGCTCGTATCACACTTTTAATATAGAAGTATTTCAAGAATTAACGATTACTAAAGAGAATTGGTTAAAAAATGAATTAAGAAGATTAAAAGAAACATCAAAATTTGAAGTTAATTTTATTGTTTTAATTATAGCAATTGAAACTGGTCTGGCAACATTATCACTTATTACAAATTTTAGCCATAAAAGAATTGCTACCATAAAAAAAAATATACCTGGAAAAAGATATAAACAAACTTATCGAAATAAAGCCTTGGAAGAATTTTTTGAAGATATACAAAAAGTAATATTGGAAAATGTAAAAAATATCCAAATTAATTTATTAGTTCTCTGTGGACCGGGTAATACTAAAGATCATTTAATCAATTTTCTAAGAAAAAATCCTGAATTTAACTTTAAGGGGAAAATCGAGATTGTTCATGCCAGTTCTGGGACAGAAAGTGCAATTAGAGAAACTTTAAAATCAAAAAAGTTGGCTAATCTCAAAAATAAAATAAAAATTCTACAAGAAACCGAAAAAATCGAAAACATAATGACATTTTTTGCAAATGATCCTGATTATATAGTTATTGGACTTGAAGAAGTATCTGAAGCAGCTGATAGAGGAGCAATTAAAGAACTATTAATTGCAGATATTCTTATTAGAGGTGCTTCAAAAAAAAATAAGCTAAAAATAGAAGAGATTATAACCAATGTTGAAAAAAATGGCGGTGAAATTAATATCATGAGTACTGAGAATATTACTGGAGAACAATTGGTAAATTTAGGCTCAATTATAGGAATTTTACGATATAAACTCTGATAAAAAAAAATGAATACTGAAATTATATATGTGGATGAAGAATCAGAAATTCCTTTGTTTGGCGTAGATTTCATTGGGATAATTGATAGAGGTACAAATGTTATTGAAATAAAACCTTTAACATTATGTAACTTGAAATGTAAGTATTGTTTTGTTAGTGCCGGAGATTACAAAACTAATTTTATTATCGAACCAACATATTTGTTAAAAAAATTAAAAGAAATAATAGAAGCTAAAGGAGAATATAAGATTGAAATTCACTTTGCACCTTATGGAGAAATTCTACTCTATCCTAAATTATTTGATTTGATTAAAGAAATTTGGAAAATAAATGGAGTAGACATTATTTCCTTACAAACGAATGGGTTGCTCCTTAATGAAGAAAAAATTAGCCAATTAGAAGATGCAAAAATAACTAGAATAAATGTCAGCCTAAATTCATTGAACCAAGAAAAAGCAGGGTATTTATGCAATATCACAGATTATGACATAGAAAATCTAATAAAAAATATAGGATTCTTACTAAATACGGAAATTGATGTGTTAATTGCCCCCGTCTGGTTTCCAGGAGAAAATGATGAGGATATTGAGGAAATAATTAGATATATCATAGATCTAAGAAAAAAAGGTTACTCTGAAAAGAAACTTCAAATTGGTATCCAAAAATATTTGATATACAAAACAGGAAGGAGATTAAAAAAAATCAGACCAAAAAGCTGGGGTTATTTCTATAGCCAATTATCCATTCTAGAAAAAAAATATAACATTAAATTAAAATTGGGACCAAAAGATTTCGGAATTCATAAACGGAAGACTGTTGCATCCCTAAGTGTGAGAAAAAATGATTCTTTAAGACTAAAAGTCATTTCTAAAGGGCGATGGAAAAGAGAATATATAGGAAAAATTGATGAAAATTTTGGAATAAAGCTTCTTTTAAACAAACCAATCATTCATCCTGAAAAATTTATTGGAAAAAATATTGAAGCAAAAATTATAAAAGCAAATTACAAAGATAATATTTTAACAGCAGCGACTTGGCTATAGTAATAGTAAAAATGTAATAAAAAATCAGATTAGAC
>JBHLRA010000179.1:0-6036 GCA_048883045.1 Candidatus Thorarchaeota archaeon
TAGCTCTTAAACTTATATCTCAATATTGATTATACAATATTTTTCATTACGAAATTGTAGAATGTTATTGTCTTTTTAACCAAAATTTATATTTTCAAAATTTCATTTTTATATATAGTCTCTATTTCTTAGAGTTTTTTAGTTCCAAAAAACGATAGACCTATTAAATATCTGATCAAACGTGGCTTATAAAGAATTAGAAAATATTTTTAAAAATCTTCAGG
This sequence comes from Candidatus Thorarchaeota archaeon, assembly GCA_048883045.1. GTDB lineage: Archaea > Asgardarchaeota > Lokiarchaeia > Sigyniarchaeales > SOKP01 > Loki-b32. The sequence continues at coordinate 225 of JBHLRA010000179.1, forward strand.
ATAGAGTCAATAAGCAGGATTTTAGTATAAAATCTGTGAATAACTTGTTATTTGAAATTTTGTTGAAGAATCAAGCTAAATTTGAAGAATTTAAAAATAATATCCATGTAAAATGGGAAGAATTTACAGAAAGAAATAGAAATCGAGTAATTAAAAGAACTTTTACTTCATTTTTTTATGAAAACTTTCAATACTTATTTAGATACTTTTTAAACATATTTTTTGGTTTTGATAAGAATTCCTTGATGCTTCTTAGTAAAGAAAAAATTTCTGAAGAAATTGTCTTTTTTGAATATAATTATACTCTAAATGCAAATGAAGAAGATATATTTATTAAGAATTCAGTTGAACTTGAAGGTGATAAATTGTATGGATTTTCTCTTACTAATGGATATCTATATTTCCTTATTCGATTGTTAGGAATAGTAATAAGAAAAATCATTCAGAAAAACATTTTTATTGTACTTGATGCAGTTATAGTTAAAGATGGAGAGGCAAAAAAGAATTTGAATTTTATGATAGTAATTAAAGATAGTAAGGATGAGATTTTTAATTATTATTACAATATGGTTTTATATTATTTTTTAAGGCAAATTAAAGGAATTCCTAAAGATTTTTATACCAAATTATTAGAAGGAAGAGAAAAATTATATCAAATTGCTTTAGACGAATATCCTCTTTCGAAAGAGAAATTGGTTGATTTATTATATTATTTTTATAAAAAATGTAATTTATTACAGAGTTTCTCGCCATTATTAGACTTTTTTAATTTTGTGGGAGCTAGAGTAGAAGATTCAGTTTTTTCTAAAGTGGATATCATTAAGAAAGAATTTTTAATTAATCTTGATTATTCTACAGAAAAAAAAAATACTATTATCAAATTTTTTGATTATCTCGATAAAACTTCAACTCTATATTCAACTTTTCAAGCGAATAATCTACCATCTCCAAAATCACAACTCAATCTTTTCCTATTATACATGAAATATTATTTTGGTAGTGGACTTGAGGCTTTAGAAGTAGGAGATTTATTATTTCTTCCTGAAATTTTTAAAAAAACATTAAATGAATATAATAAAAACGTAGAAACAGTAATTGGAGCAAATTCTATAAAGAATATTAAAGAATTTATAAATTTTCTCTCAGCTTTGTCAAATATCAAAAATATTGACCTATTTTTTCAAAAGATTTTTAAAAAAAATATTTCTCAGTTAAATTTTGGCTTTTTTAAAACCTTTCTGAAAAGTCTAAATTCAAACTTTTCCCAAAAATTAGCTCGAGAAAATGAAATCCTATGTGACGAAGGCGAGAATACACCATTTACATTTAATATTATTATTGATCATATATGTAGGATTCTCTACGTCTTGATTGATAAAATATTCATGAGATCTTCACCTGATATTGCATCCCAAAATTTCATTGATCCACGAAGTCGATATATTGGAAAAAATATTGCATTAAGAGTATTAGAACTTTTTGTTTTTCAAGATATCAACTATTCTGATGATGTTTGGCCTGATTATATTATTAGTTTAAACAAAGATAACATTAAAAATGAGATAAAAAAGTATAATATAGAAATTCCTGACAAATATTTCTACTCTGTTGAAGAATTAATTCAAATAATGATAACTTATAATATTCAATCTTTTGCTGATCAGCCTTATTTCGAAGAATGGTTAATTTATGAGATTATTATACCATTTAATGATTTAATTCAAAATATTCGAAATTCAGTTAAAGATCCCTCAAATAAAATTGAAGTTTATGAGAAATTAAGTGAATATTTTCTTTTGGATATAGAAGATGAGCAAATTATAAAAGATTTCAAATTCTTATGCCAACAATTTGCCCCGTTTTGGAATAATGTTGAATAACAATAAAATAACTTCTTATTTGATTTCAAAAATATCTAAAAATCTCGAAAATTGACTCTTTATATCTATTATCGGCAGATCTAAGATTTTTTTATTACTAATATCCTTAGAACATATTACCCCAGAAACTATTTTAACGTCTTTTGATAATTGTTCTTGAATTTCTTTTAAATCAGATGTACATAATACTGTAGGTTGATTTAAATTCCTAAATCCTTCTGTAATAATTATATCTATTTTAAAAGGGCCATTATCTAACCATTTAAAGAGTTCTTCTAGTCTAATTTCTTCATTTTTTAAAAAAATGGCAATTTCATTTTTATCATTACGTATGACAGAGTATCTAGCTCCTGCTTCTGTAAATTTATGTGAATCTTTCCCCTTCTCATCAATTTGATGGTGTTTTACATTTTTTATTACAGCAACATTGAAATTCAAATTTTCTTTTAAAAATTTAATGGCAGTTGTTATAAAATTAGTCTTTCCAGAGCCAGAATATCCAATAACGGATATAATTTTAAATTTCATTTTTATAGTTTATTCAGTGTTTTTTATTCTATATTAATGAAAAAAAAATATATTATTTTACCAATTATTATTTATTTAAATAAGATTTTTCTATAGATTACAAATTATCTTTGAAAACTAATGCCTATTGACCAAGAAAGGATAATATTCGATGCTAATTTCTTCATTTGTATGCTACAAATTAAAGCACGCAATATTTTATCAAATTTAAATACAGCTGCAGAAGATTTAGGATATATTTATTATATATCTCAAGCAGTATTTGATGAAATAAAAGCACCTCATACTTATAAAGAAAAGTTAAAAAGTTTTGTAAACGTGGAAAAAGTATTACCTACTGAAATTACTACAATAAAAGATAATCTACGTAAATTCAACGTAAGATTTCCAGCCCAAGATCCGGACCTTACGCTTGTCTGCATTGGAAATAAATTGTTGAAAGAGAACGATTCTATTCCTGTTCATCTTGTCACTGATGATTTCAAATTAGCTAAAAATACACATTTACTATACAAAGGTAAAATCAATATATTATCACTTTCTAGCTTTTTACTAAAAATTCAGAGGACAACAGCTAAATCTAACATGCGAAGTTATTTCAAAGAACTTTGGAGGAGAAGTCTGAATTATACCTTATCCTATATGATTGAACGCTCTAAAATCTATCCAGCCGAACAAAAGATTACATGGTTGATTGAAAAAGCTATAGCAGTCACAGAAACATCTATTCTGACTCAGGATATCGAATTAGAAAATCCTGATGCAGGTGTGAAATTTGAAATTGGATCTTCTAAATATTCTGATGAAATAAATGTTGCTGAAAAATATATTGAAAATCAAGACTTAACAAAAACAGAAGAGGATAAAGTAATTGGGATTATTAAATTTCTAGAAAATCTCAAAATATCTAGAGAGTATTTAATTCGAGCACGTGAAGCGATTGTAAAAAGCAATCCAAAAGATGCTGTAAAATTTTTAAAAACTGGGAATGCCTTTTTAGTATCGTTACTTCAAGTAGCGTCAGGACAATTAACAAATGTAAAGGATTATGAAGTTGTTGAGCAATTAATATGTTCTGAAATTAGTAAGATGGAGTTCTTACGAGCTTTTTTATTAGTTTCTCTCGGACGTATTAATGCTGCAATAGATTCTCTTGAAAGAGCAGCACTATTTTCAATTATTATAAAAAATACTAAGACTTGTTTAACTTTAAATTACGTAAAAGCTTTAATTTATTTATTTCATGGATTATATGCAGAAGCAATTAAGCAATACAATTTTACTGAAGAATTGGCTGATATTTATGGAGATGATAAGTTAAGACTAAAATGCTTAATAGGTAAAGCAATTGCAATTTATATTCAGGGAGAGGATCGTAATACGGCATTGATTATCATGGAAGAAATCTCAAGTATGGATTTAGATAAGAATTTTCTCGATGCTATAATTGTATTTAGTGAATTAGGAGATTATTTTTTAGCCTTAGGACACTCTCAAATTGCTACTAATCTATATAATCAAGCTTTGGAAATCTCAATTGACTATAAATTAGCATTTAAAAGTGAGGTTTTAATAGAAAAATTAAAAAGATCTTATATAGCAACTGTGCTTGCTGGATATTCAGCTGAAGATGCTGTTGATAAATTAGATATTTTATTAGATAAAGCTTACTCAATCAAAGACGTTGAGAAATACAATGAACAAATTAAAAAAATCTCTAGCTTTAATCTACTGTTTTATACTCCATTCCCCTATCTTACAGGAAAAAAAAAAATAATTCCTTTCTCTAAATTACCGAAAGAACTTAAAGATGATTACTTAGAAGTGGTATATTTCGAAAAATTAAAAGATACACAAGATCATATTCTTTTTATTGTATCTCATTATGAACTAGGTTTACTTGGAATTATATTGAAAACGAGTGAGAATGTAACCGGAATTGCTGAAAATTATAATCTTAAGATAAAATCGACTGCAAATTTAAAAATTTATAAGCCAGATGAAGACTTAAAAAATGCTTTTCTAATCCGTGCAATAATAGAAATACCAACGAAAGATCAAGTTCAAATAATTTACACTCTTCCGTCTTTCTTTAAACAGTTAAATTTATAGCAGAATACTATAAAAGAATGTTTATCCTTTTCTTAAACTTTTATCTCGTTGTGAAACTTGATGACTGTGGATGGCACATGAAATACAGTAGTACTTAGTCTTACTTGGAGTTTGAATTATAGTTCCTGACTTTTTTAATTCAGTATACATTCTGCTATCAACCAGTGAAACTCTTCTTGTTACCGCCTTAGCTTTACTTCTAGCAACAAACCTCCCACATTTACTACATTGAACTCTGGCATACTGTCCTTTACTAGAACCGCTTCTCCCGCCACTTTTTCTTTTTTTTGGAATGAAAATCAGCCACTTTTTCTTTTTTCTTATAAATCTTTACAATTATACATTATTTTAATAGTCTAAAACTTAAAAAATTTATCGTTAAGCATAATAAACTACAAATATCACAATTATTCACTGCTCTTTAGGCTTATCCAAATTTCTTCTAAAGATTCTTTAATTTCTTAAAAGAAAAAATGAGTCTTTGCATAATTGTATAAATCAATGTAAAAGTATATATTATTATACAAATGAGAAAAATTGGCGTGACTGGTACTCTGGTAATAAAGGGTATAACAATAGTTAGAGGTTCATTGTATAGAAGAAAAGTTATGAAATAGAATATTAATTCTATAATTAATGTAAAAAGTAGAAATAAAATTCTTTCTGCTCTCTCCATGAAACCAACTCCTTTCATATTAATACCTTCGTTTTCAGCTCTTGAACGAATATAAGAGATCATAATAACTAAAAACAGAAGAAGATAACCCAATAAATAATCTACTAACCCTCCATAAATCAAACCTAAGATTAATATCGCATCAGAAAGTCTATCTAAATTAGAATCAAGAAATGCACCCGCTTGAGTTTCATTTCCAGTTCTTCTAGCCACTTCCCCATCAAACAAATCAAAAGCCCCTGCTATTCCCAAAATAAAAGGAATTATCCATGAAAGCCATAAAGAGAAATATAAGCCATAAATTGCAATAATTAATGAACCAATCAAATTGCAGATAAAACCAATATATGAAATTTTATTAGGAGTAAAATTATGTTTAATTAAAAATTCCACCGGTCTATTTATATATCTACTTGATATTTCCTTTTGTCGAGCTCGTTTTTTCGTATCTTCTATTTCATTCAATTGCCCTAAAACTCCTAATATCCAATTAAGGATATTATTTTTAAAATTATATATAATAAAAAATTTTTTATATTGCCAACAAGTATAATTTCAATAATCGAATAACTGAAGAAGCTAAATATGATTGATTTCCAATACTTATGGTTGGAAT
>JBHLRA010000180.1:0-6035 GCA_048883045.1 Candidatus Thorarchaeota archaeon
AGAAAATCAAGTGTTTCAGGTTTTAATATTATAGTGTTTATGATAGCAATAGTATTCTTTCTTTGGAGTATGTTTGCTTTTGCAAATATGCTTTGGAATTTTGGTACTGATTGGGTGGGTTTTGTTTGGCTCGGACTGAGTATGGTTACTTTTTTCGGACAAATAGGATTCATAAACACCAGAAAGAAATCAAAGATGGTATTCCATGAAATCACGCTCAATCCAAACGCTTCAATTGAGGAAATAGCTTATAACACAGGAGTTCCTCTAAATCTCGTAAAAAAAGTTATTGTGGATTTAAAAATGAGAGGAATATTACAGAGTTCTTTTAACACCCAGACAGGTCATATGGAAAATGATCACTTGGTATCAACTATACCTTCAACATCACCAAGACCTATAGCAGCCTCAATACTTACTAAACCATCAATAGAAAATTATAGTACACAAGTGGAAATAGAATTTCCCAAGGAGAAGCCGAGATACTGCTCATACTGTGGTAATGCATTAAACCCAGGTGTATCAAAATATTGTGAATTTTGTGGTCAGGCTATTTAAATGAAGGAAAATCGCTTGTTATTAAATTTCTTATAATTATTCTATACCCTTTCTAAAGCAAGTTTTTTATGCAGATCGTGACACCATTTATACCATAGAATTTTATAATCTTTTTATTTAACTGCTCGAGTATTAAGATCTGCTATCCATTTCAAAGAATTCTTTACTTGGACTCATAATTTCGAAGAATTATAAATAGATTATGGTTGGTTCAACTTTATCTCGAGATATTTTGAGATAGCCATAAGAATTAATGTCAGTAAATCTTTTGTCCGTTGGTGTACCAGGACTAAGATATAATTTTCGATCATTACTTTTTTCATTAAAAGGATGATGTGCATGTCCAAAAATGATGATGTCATATTCAGACAAATCAAATCTCCTATTTAAGCGTTTTATAATATTATGAGGTCCTCCATCTCCGTGAGTCATAAAAATTTTATGTCCAAACAAATGTATTTCTATTTTTTTGGGTAATTCTTTGGAAATTTTTGAGTCATCCATATTTCCTGCAATTCCAATAACATTTTCTCCACCAAATATATCTATAAGCTTTTCATACACTCTATAGTGGGTAAAATCTCCTGTATGAAATAAATAATCGATATTTTTTTCCTTAAAATCATCTAAAACATTTTGTACGACACTCTCTTCAAGGGAGTGTATATGAGTATCACCAATGAGTCCAATTAGCAATTGCTCTTTATTACTCCTGATCTTCTTTTTCAGCATCTTTTAATCTAAGTTTTGTTATTTTTAGAGCAAAATTTATTAATTCACCCATATTTTTCCATTTTCCTTTATTTAACATCTCCTTTATCCAATAAAAGAGATCTTGGTTAATTGCAACAGTCGTAAATATGGGTTTTAATTTTCGTTCCTCCTCTGAACGGGCTTTATTTAATAGCCATGAAATTATGTTTGTTACTAAATTAAAATTTTCAGCTGAACTTATCCCATATGATTTGCTTAGACTTGAGAATATAGAGAGGTTACCAATAGCTACAATCTTCCCAAGGTAATAATGTGTAGCACCTATGATCGGAAGATGTTGTTCTGATTTATCCTGCCATTCTTCTCCATTAAAATAACTGTGCCACGAAGAATTTTCTGAGGAAAAAGCTATAGTAATGACATCTATTTGATCATTTTCAATAGATTTATCTATTATTAAACTACAACCATTTGAATGAATGATTTGGGAAATATCTCTTGTAATAAAGTGTTTTTTAAAATCCTGAATAATTGGATGGGAATTTTTTATTGTGAAATTTTTGTCATCAAATAATCGATCGGAATTAAATCTTATACCAAAGTTTTGAGTTAATTCAGAAAGATTATTTTTATTTTCATAATCACCACCACCATCATTAATAACAAGAAGACTCCCACCCTCCTTAACATATTTAATTAAATCATTTATTTCATCCATATCCAAATTAGAACCCAAATGTGGAACACCAATTATAAAAAGATCATATTTGGTTAATTTTTCAAAGCTTATTCCTGCTTCAATTTTTCCTAATTTAAAATCCGAATCAAACAGATATTGAACAAAATCACTAAAAGTAGTATTTTCAATAGTTAATTTATTATTATGAGAATAATCAAATCCAATTGTTGTCATATTTATGAATTACTATTTATTTTCTTTTTATTTTAACTATTTTTTTCTGATAAATTTTTTAGAGTGATAAATACACTTCCAATTTGAACTCGCACAAGTTTTTGAATAGGAATAACTTCAAATTTGACATTACTTAATAAGTCATTTAATGTTTGTTTAAGCCATTTATCAAAATCACCTTTAATTTTTGTTATCTCCTCTTCATTTTCTGGGTGGTTTGAAATAGCCTCATCACATAATCTTCCTATCATTGAGACGTAAAGTAAATCATACCACCTTTTTGAAACGTTTAGGTCAAAAGCTTGAGCTACTGTAGCTTTCCCATCGTAATAAGAAGAAGTGTTTGCTTCATGAATTTGAAGATTAATAGTTGATCCTCTTCTCCAAAAGTAATCCGCGACAGCGTTATAACATCGTGATGTTTTATCACAATACTTTCTTATTGACCTAAATATCCTCTTTGAATGGTGGTAGCTATTTTTTATGTATTCTAAACATGCTAAACGTAAATCTTTTCTATTAAAAGTAGTTAAAGAATTACTTGCTATATTTTTATTATAGAAATAAGGAATTTCACAAACCAAAGAAAAAGATTCGTTACCTGCAATGTTTTTAAGGTAATCAAAAGAACTTGTACCCACCTTAATAACCTGTTGCGGATTTTCTATACCCTCAGCTTCTAAGGAATTATATAATTCTTGAATTCCACAACATTGAAAGAAACCTTCGTGTAATTTTTCCATATTAGACATTTCAGGTTCTCCCAAATGTAAAGGTAAATGTTCGCTGGTAACAAAATCAACCAAATCAGTAAATAAATTTCCTATTTCATATGAAATATAATAGTAAACACCACCAAAACTAGAATTGTGAAGACTAGACATAAACTTAGGTTTTAAGTTAGATATTAATTCCATTAAGACCCGTGTTTCTGGGAGTGGTGAGTTAAAGCTAAGTTTCTTATATTTAACTGGAAAGCTCCAATCAATTTGATCGAAGGGTGCTGGTCTATAATAATTCTTAGCATATTTTATTGGACTGAATTCTCCTTTAAACCATCCTTCATTAAGGATAACCCCATCAATTTCGATTGCTTTAATTAAATACCATGTAAATCCAGTTTTTTTTGTAAAATCAGGATTTTCTGCTAAAAAATATGACAAAAACTCCAAACTCATACTCCCTATAGGTTCATTGGGATGAGGGAAGGCATATAGAAGAGCGTTTTTTCTTCCATCTCCAATTTTTAAACAATATATTTCCCGCCCTTCTCGTGATTTTCCAATTTCTTTCAATTTGACGTTTTCAAATTCATTAGCCAACTTTTTACTGGAAGCATCTAATTCGGCAATTGTCATGAATTCTTTATAGTCTGGTATCTGATCTAAAATTTCATTAAGATCCATTTTTTTAGATATCATGGGAGTGATCAAATCCAATATTAGTCATAATTATTAATATTTTTGAGTGTTTTTGTAAGTATTGGTCTAATCACAATTTATATATTTAGTCAATTTTGTCAATATTATATAATTAAATTTAATCTTATTAATTATGATGAGCGAAAATAAAGACACATTAAATGAAAAACCGAAACAAAAAATTAATACCGTCAATAATAAGAAAAATCTTACTATTTTCTTTATACTAAGTTTTGTATTGATGATATTAACTGTTTTTATTCAAATTGGAGTTAGAATTCTTACACAAAACTCTTATTTAGATATGTTTTTTGGAATTTTCGCAATAACTACTCCAACTATTTCAGCTGTTATTATTTCTGGTTTAAATGATGGATTGCAAGGGATTAGAAAATTATTTAGTGGCTTTAGAATCTGGAAGGTTAATTTTTTTTGGTATTTTGCAGGATTACTTTTTATAATTGCTCCATTGACGTTTGCCCTATTTTATCTTCTATTTGGAGGTGAAGCGCCAGGGCCAGCTGTAAATTATACAATACCAATATTTCTTTTAGATTTGATTATATCTTTAATAAGTGGCCCTTTAAACGAAGAGGCAGGTTGGCGAGGGTATGCCTTACCCAGATTAGAATCAAGATATTCTGCATTAATTTCAAGTGTCATTTTAGGAATATTGTGGGGCTTTTGGCATTTACCGTTATATTTAGTTGAAACCAGATTACCATTTTACATATTTATCTTCCTAAATATAGTTCTTTCTATCTTAATAACGTGGGGATATAATAATACCAATGGGAGTTTAGTTATTGCTGTATTATTCCATTACTGTTTCAATTTCGTCGGAACATATATAGCAGGAAAACTTGGATTATTGCCAACTATGATGTTTTATTTAGCCGGCGGTATTTTGATAGGGATATATGTTATTATAGTTATTGTTTATTATGGCCCTAAAAGACTTTCCCGAAAACCTGAAGCAGATTTACCTTTTAAGACATTAGATCTTTAATTTTTTAAATATAAAATTTCTAAAAATAATTCTTTTTTTTCTTTAAAGCGAGAGGAAAAGTAGGTAAACTATAATTTTAATAGATTAAAAAATTTAGTATATTTATGTTAAAAAAAAATTATCAAGATATAGAAGCAAAACCCGCAACTTTAATGAATGGTACTCCTGTAGAAAATGTTTTTGTGAGATGGTTAATAGATGAACAAACAGGAGCTAAGAATTTTGCTATGAGACGTTTTGAAATCAAACCGGGTGCCCTAGCTCCTCTTCATAATCATAAAGAAGAGCATGAAATTTACATTTTGTCTGGAAAAGGAAGATTTTATAATGCTGAAGGGCGAGAGGAAATAGCAAAAGTAGGAGATTTTTTATATATTCCTCCTAATGAGAAGCATGGAATAGACAATATTGGTGAAGATAATCTAATTTTTTTGTGTCTTATTCCGTATCTTAAAAATTAAGTTATGTTTCTTGTTCACATTTTCCAATTGCCACAACATAATCGTTCTCATATAGTTTGATTACCCTTACACCCTTAGCAGTTCTGTGGGTAATTCGAATTGAATCTACAGGTACTCTTATCATTTGTCCTTGTTCTGTTCCAATTAATAAGTCCATAAGTTTAGCAATTTTAGTTGCAATCACCCTATCGTTCTTAATCTTATCCAATGAGATATTTCGAACCCCCTTAGCACCGCGCCCAGTTTTTCGGTATTCTTTAACGTATGTTCTTTGACCGTAGGCATTTTGGGTTAGAGTTAATATGATATCATCATCTGAAACAAGAAGAGTATCAATTACTTCATCATTCTCTCTCAATTCAGCCCCTTTAACTCCCATTGAATTGCGCCCCAACTCTCTCAATTCTGATTCGTCGAATCTCACAGCATATCCTAATTTGGTTGCTATAAAGATATCTTGAAGTTCATTTGAGAGCCTTTTAACGCTAATTAATTCATCATTTGGTCTAATTCTTTGCGCCCTTACTCCAGTGCTCCTAAATTTTGAAAATAATTTTAATGGTGTCTTTTTGATTATCCCATTTTTTGTTGTCATAATAAGCATTTCATTCGTATTGAAGTTATTAATTGGAATCATATCTGAGATTTTTTCTTCTGCTTGTAAGGGTATAAAATTAATTATTGGTTTACCACGAGCAGTTCTTTTTTGTAGTGGAATATCATAACACATAATTGAATAAACTCTACCTTTTGAAGTAAACACGAGAATTGTGTCATGAGTACTGCAAACAAAAAGATCAGTGATGAAATCTTCTTCACGCACAGTCATTCCTTTTTTCCCACGACCACCTCGTCTTTGCGCTTGATATTCTTCTAATGAAATCCTTTTTATGTATTGATTTTTTGTAAAAATTACAATTGTAGTTTCTTTTTTAATTAAATCTTTTTTCTCAATTTCC
>JBHLRA010000181.1:0-5927 GCA_048883045.1 Candidatus Thorarchaeota archaeon
AAAATTGATTGCATTTACTATTAAATCTTACTATTTGGTATCCTACTTTCCAAATTTAGTATAAGCTAAAACAGATAATCAATAGAGAGTTCTCTTTATTTTTTGAGATTAAAATATTTTACAAAAGTTAATTATCGGTCCATAATTACATAGTTTAAATTCTAAAACATTAAGTTATGAATAGATTATGAAAGACACCGAACATGATGAAAAGTCAAAATCTGGCAGCTCGGAGAATCGAGAAGCGAAGAAGAAAAAACGAACTAGACCACAAAGAAAAACACAAGGGCAAATAATTCAAGAAGCACTTGGTCTGGGTCCAACTGATATTCAAGATGTTGAAAAAAAATTATTCATTGTTCGTTTTTTAGATTATTTTTCTGAAGAAACATTAGATTTCATATTTAAGGACAGTACTCTAAATCAATATACTAAACAAATTACAACAAATATAGATGATTTCAGTACAGGAAGGGAGGAAGATAGAATTTTAAAGCAAAGTTTCGATTCAAAAGAAATTATTGATATTTTAAATAAGCTAAAAAATAAAGCAGAGGAGCTTGCTCTTAGCAAGGGCATTAAAAATTCAATGGATAAACGATTGCGAAAACTCACTTTAATCATAACACTCCCATTATTCGCAGTAATTTTTGGGTTAGCTTTTATTCCTAATTTACCTATTTTCGTTCTCTTTCCAGTTCTATGTGTATTTTGTTTGGTACCTCAATTAATTAGAAGTAATGTTGTAAAGAAATGGTTTGCTTTTAAAGAACAAAATAAACATGAGATTTATACAAATAATCGAGAAGATGTAATGATTCTAAAGAATTTCGCAGGTGAATTATTAGATAATATTCGATCGAGGCTTATTGAATTAGAAGTTCCTCTTCAATTGATAAAATTTGTTCTCCATAGTAGAGATTATGAGAACCTAATCTTAATTAACCAAAAAAATGTAAGAGGAGCTATGCAATATTTTTATACTTTTGATTATCCTGCAGATGTAGAGCCATTTCCAATACCAGAGTCGCTTCAACAATATCAGAGACCTTTAATCCCTGAAAAAAAGCAAGCAGAAAAACCAGAGAAAAATTTTATTGTCCTTTCAGAAATGAAAGGTAAAGAAGGAGTTATTAATTACTTTGTCCCAACACTCAAAGATAAATTAGCTGATAAAATTAACGATATGCTGAATAATTCTGATTTCAGTAAAGCTTCAAAAGATTTCAAGGAAATTATACCAAATTATTCAGAAGAGATGGCCATTTATTGTGTATGCGGAGATATTGCTGAAATTAATACCGTTCAGGTTTGTAATTGGAAGGATCAATTCAAATTTTACTTATTTGAAGGAAAGCAATGTAATTGTGGAGAAGCTGTGTATGCTCTCTCATTAATGGATGAATCTGATGAAATTCCTGAAGAACTCAAAGAGATATTCTTAAAATAGTTTTTTATTTCCTTTTTATTTTTGAATACCAATCATAGAGCAATTTATATCCCCTTACTGCTCTTTCAATTTCATTTTCAAAAGTGGGAATTTTTAATTCTGAAGCAGATTTAATAACTCTTTTAGCTCCATCACGTTCAGCTTGAATTAAAACAGTAATAAGTGGTTTATCTGGAAATGTATTTTTAATTTTAGCGAAGATATTAAAATCAAATTCAATTTCTATGAAAAACTCTAATGCAAGAATTAATCCGTCGACAGCTTCATCCTTAAGTAAAGCTTTAGAGGAAGTATTATATATTTCACATATTTTTGTACCTACAAATTTTTCAGGAGGCCAATAATCAACAGGATTACCTAAATTACAGGTAGATCCTCCTACTTTGTCTAGGATGATTTTTTTATGTTCTTGACTCACTTTAGCAAGCGATAATCCTTGCTTTCTCATTTCTTTAACGATTAAATAAATCGCACCAGAGCTAGGGCCAATTATCCCTAAATTAATACCTTTCGGTTCTGGACACCAAAGAAATATCTTTGCTAGATCAAAAAGTTCAATATAATTTGAAACTGCAATTCCACCTACGTTAATTAACTCAACTTCTTTTAATTCATCTTTTCCTACATAAAAAAAAAGAATTGGTTTTAATGGTGCAATCTCTTTCACAGCATGGATAATATCTTCTGTGATTTCTCGTAGGAAAAGAGAAATAACTTTAGTTTTATCATCATTTTTGAAGTACTGTAAAACGTCAGCATCATTGATATCAAATCCGTATCCTAAATGAATTACTTTAGATATGGGCAGATCTTGAGATGGTGCCCACCAACCCATAGCTCCAGCTAATCCTCCTGATTGCGCAATAAAACTTATGCCTTCTTTCATTTTTCGATGTTTTTGCATAAGATATTGTCTTACAGGTATTATTGAAGTAGTGAAATTATTATTGAAATTAATAATCCCTATCATAGAAGGCCCCATATAAGAGACACCATATTTTTCACTAATTGTATTCAAATTAGCTATTAAAATCGGATCTTCAGTTTCTATTCTTAACTCTGATTCAATCGTGATATTTTTTACTCCGAATTTCGCTACTTTTTCAAAAATTTCTTCAAGTTGTTTACCTAAAACGATAACAGCAAGTTCTGGGATTTCAGGTAACTCATTTAGAGAATGATATGATTTAATTCCTAATATTTCATCTGCATTTGGATTTAGAATATATAAATTTCCTCTATAAAAAATTTCTAAAAGATTCTTTAAAATAGTGTAGCTAAAAGTATAGGCTTTCCTTGACACACCAACTATTAAAATACTTTTAGGGTTAAAGAACGGTTCGAGATCTTTCAAAATAAATATTCAGTTGATTTTTATAATTAAACAATTATTTAATACTAATACTTTATAATATTTTATAATTTAACAAGATTTATTTAAGTATTTCACATAATCTATAAATAATAATTCCAAAAATTCTTTAAAATGTCGGTTATTTTAGGTCTTATATTCGGAATTATCAATACTTTGACGTTGCATCTTGCTAAGGCTATGGAACGCCAAGGCATTGAAATATTTTCAAGAAAGAAATCTTTTAAAGAAAAAGGAAAAAAACCTTTAATCTATGTGATAGGTTTTACTTTGAATAACACAATCTTTATTTGGCAGATATTAGGAACAACATTCGCTTCAGCAGCTGTATTTTCAAGTGTTTTTGGGTTAGGGTTGATACTACTAATGTTTTATTCGCATTTTATCTTACATGAGGAGATCAATAGTTATGAATTAATAGGAGCCGTATTAATTATTATTGGAACAACCATGGTTGGATTCTTTTACATTGTAGAACCAGAGGTTACAGGAACTATTAATTATGTGAACTTTTTGATAATTATTTTAGTAATGATTATATTTTTTTCAATACTCATTGGATTTTCTTGGAAGACTAAGATAGCTGTAGCTTTTATTTTTGGTGCCGTTGCTGGAACTATGGGAGGAACTGATAATGTCTTAAAAAGAATCGGATTAACTTCAAGTAATTTTATTGAAGTTCTTGCAGGAGTATTTAGACTAGAAATAGATAGCTTTATATTTTTGTTTAGTTTTCTGGCAGGGTTTTTTGCTTTAATAATAACTCAAATAGGGTTTGCTAAAGGTGCTGATGCTTCAAAATTGGTACCGATGTATAATTCCTTGTATATTGCAGGACCAGTTTTTTTTGAATTATTAATTGTAAAAGGAGCAAAAATTTCTATTGGTATTATAATTTCGATAATTGTTATAATTATTGGTATTTTTATGATGAATATTTTCAAAAAAACAAAAGAAAATATAAATATTGATGAAGTGCAAAAGAAGGTTTGATATTTATAATATAACCTATAACAAAAATGTTAGTTATTACCTGCAATGAACAAACAAGGAAATTTATCTTTAACAGAAGGTCAAAATTTTGTTTCAATTTCAATTTATTTGGCTATTCTTGCTATTTCGTTAAGTTCATTTTTAATAATTGGACCTCTTATTATAAGAAGATTATATGAAACGGAACTCCGAGAATCATTTTCAATGTCTATAAGAGTATTAATCTATGTAGGGATTATACAATTGCTTTTCTTCCCGATATATTTTATATAACACGTAAAACGCCTTAAGCATTATCAATGAGTAAAGCAATCGGAAGATTTAAAACTAATATAATTTAAGTTTTAGCTAATTCTAATTCATAAAGAGGTATTTCTCTTCTCTTTTTATCATCATATAATGGTAATCCTGATTGTTTTAATAATTCAGGTGTTTTATAGCTCAGAATTACAATCTGACAAGAACTAGCTACTTTCATTGATGCTACTCTTAATCTATCTCTTACTAAGGGAAGGTTTCTTAAATGTGTTCCCACATCAACAATGACTTGTCCTGCTCTAATTCGAGCGCATACTCCTGTAGATCTTCCAAATGAGTTTCTCATCCCTGATTGAACACGGTCTGCACCCGCAAATGCCAACATACGATTCTCTCTAATTTTATGAAAAGGTTTTGGTCTTACTCGAAGGCGAAAATTTTGTCTTCCGAGTTTCCTTTGAAGAACACCGTTTATAGTAATTCTTATTGCTTCTAAAGTGTTTGAGGAAATTTGGATTTGGGAGTTTACTTTTAATCCGACTGTTAAGTCCCAATCCTCCCAAGCAATATCTTTGTTCCCGCCCCAGAATCTTACAATCTTGCTTTGGGCACCACCACGTGCATATTCTCGTCTACGATTTGAAGATCTTTTATATTGATAAGGTCTGCGAGTCCATTTGCTGTAACAATGCCAAGGTCTTTTATGCGCCATCTCTTCCTATTCACCGTTTTTGTTGATTTATTTGAATTCTCGATTATATTGGGTAAATGAAATTAAATTAAATTTATCCTAATATGTTTTTTTAAATTTCTTATTTCTAATAAGTTTTTTCATGATCAAATTGAGATTTTTTCATTTTTAGTTACTTTTAGATGGTATATTTTATTACCAGATGCCTGGGATCAGTTTATAACGAGTTTTTTGAGCATATTCTTTATATCCTTCAAGTTGCTGATGCAGCATTTTATCTTCACGAATTGTGCGGAAAATTATCGTTATTATTATAATACCACATGGTATTAATGCAAATAGTGATCCTAAGGCTAAACAGTGAGAAATATAGAGAATAATAACAGAAAAATACATTGGATGCCTTACTATCCTATAAGGCCCTGTAGTTATAACTTTATGGTCTCTTTTTTCTTGAATTTCCACAACTCTTGAAAGATAAGTATTTTCACGACTAACTAAAGCAAAAAGGATTACTGCAATTATCATGCCAATATATCCAATAATAGAAACATAAAATGGAACATTTGACCACTTGAACCTTACTACCTCAAAACCAGGGAGGATATACATTAATACGAAGAATGGTGTTCCAATAAGTCCAATTTTTTTATCCCAACTTTCAGAAGTTTTAGTCTTTGCTCTAGTTTTCAGTAATTCTGGATCTCTTTTAGTTAAGTAAGTGATGAAAGACGTAGAAAATACAATCATTATTATTATGTAGATCCACCCTTGAAACCAAAATATTGTCCCTGCGGGAAGAAATAAGGCTAAAGCTATAAAAATATACATAAAAACGAATCTTATGTATGGATTTGGCTCAGAATTCTTTTCATTCAATCAAATCACATTTAAAATTATCAATACCTATTGATAAAAAAATCAAAACCATATTTAAATCTATCGAATCGAATTCGATTCGAAATATTTATTATATTGAATTACCATTATTTAATTAAAGAACTTTAATTTTACAGCAAAAACTAAATTATGAAGAAATTCGGAGCAAGAGAACTTATAATTCAAACAGCTAACAAATTAGTTGATAAAAATGGTTATGCAAATACGAATATAATCGAGATAGCAAAGAAAGCAGATATTAGTGTAGGAACTTTATATTATCA
>JBHLRA010000182.1:0-5893 GCA_048883045.1 Candidatus Thorarchaeota archaeon
TTCTTGATTGCTTTTCCTGGTTTCCCGACAGTCCCTCCTGGACCTTTCGCACGTACTACAAAAATCGTTCTGTCTTCAAATGTTAATTCTTGAACTATCGTGTCTCGTGAGATTTCCTCTGCTTCAATATCATTATCGGAAACATCTCTAATAAAACTAGCAGCAACTAATGGCCCAAGTCCATCACCAATTGGACTCCCTTCAGAGAAGGCTTTAGCAGCATGATAATAAGCTTTAGCCATACTCATAATTAATCCTAATTGATAAGAAATCTGAAGTAATAATATCATTGATTTAGATTTCTTCCCTAAAATAAGATAATGTCGAATCAGCCTATAGATAAAATCTATGGCCATGGTAGCTTCTAACAGATTTTCTAAATTAGATCTTTGAACTGTATCTGCATTTGGAGCTAATAATTCTACTTCTTCTTTGAATCTATTATCTCGTACATCAACTACATGGTCAAATTTGGGAATAATTCCATATGGGTCAAGAGATACAGGTTCAATAGTAACAAATGTAATAAAATCTTCGAGCTCTAGCAATAAATCTTTCTGAGTTTTCGTTTTATCAGCAAATTCTTTAAAATTTGTATTAAGGATTTCTTTGCATTCATCATTCCACTTTTTCAATTTTTCTAATGCTGTTTGTATTTCTTTTGATGCCTTCCATGCTTGTATTTTTTGGCCATAAAACATTGAAATAAAAATTAATACTAACCATAATAACGATATGATAAGAGAAACTGGATCTGTGCTCTGAGTTGTTTGATAAATACTATTCATCTCTTTTTTAAATTGGTTAATGTTAGAAAACTTTAATCTATTAAATTTTAATAATAAAAAAATTTATTTATTCTTTTCTATTATAAAGCATAGGAAAGAAGATATTAGGACAATTTCTATGATTGAAGAAGAAGACGACGAGGATGTACTTAAAAAAGGTATTACATTAAAAAGTGTTTTGAAGAACATTCTACTAATTATATTAATTGTATTAGGATTCATGTTCATCTATCTTGATTTTGGTCCCGATCAAATCACTAGTTGGTCAATAGGATTTATGTTAATTTGCTTTGGAGCCACTCTTATCCAATTCCAAAAAAGTCCCGCAGAACCGATTAGACAGACATTATCAATATTAATTTGTAAACTTTGTGGAATAACAAAAGTTAGAAATTATGAGAAAGGAGACTTCGTTTTTAAACGGAAGGATAAATGTGAAAAATGTAATCAGCTTATGGAGATAAAACAAATATACTCCGTAAGATTAAAAAGTCCTACTGAAAAGAATAAGGACCAAGAAACTAAGGCGAAAGTTTTAAAAGTCAAAGAATAAATATACTTATTATCATTTTTTACTAGCTAGGGTGTTCTTTAGATTCTAAAAAAGGTTGGATTAGGTGGAACTTTTGATCATCTTCACGAAGGTCATAAATTTTTGTTAAAAACTGCTTTATCTGTTTCTGAGTATATAGAGATTGGATTAACATCTCAAGATTTACTAAAAAATAAACAACATTTTTCGAAATTAGAAAATTATCAGACGAGAAAACAAAATTTAATAACTTATTTAAGGTCTATTACCGATTTAAAGCGAATAAGTATTGTTGAGATTAAAAATTGGGCTGATATGGACAAATATGCTCAAGATCCAGAATATGAAGGATTAATCGTTAGTCAGGAAACTTATGAAAATGCTTTAAAATTAAATGAAAATAGAGAAAAAAAAGGATTAAATCCGCTTGTTTTAATTGTTATTCCCTTACTCAAAGATAAAGACCAAAATAAAGTCAGTTCAACATCTATTCGGGAAAAACTCCATTAGAAAGATTTTTTACAGTATATTCATATATTAATTCATATTTAAAGTGAATTCTTGATTGAATAATTATGGTTATAACAAGGAAAAAAGTCTTATTGAATAATATTAGTTATCAAGATTCATTTATTTTTAATTTCTTTAATCTGCCAAGGGAATAAATTTAAAAAAAGGAAATTAGACCCTTGGCTACGGAAACATTTAGTTTTGCTTTTATTGAGTTCCAAAAATTTTACATATAAAATTAAAAAAAAGCTTTCTAATTCGAGATCGGGCTATATACAATGATTAAATCCACGAAAGATTTAAATACATTAGAGATTTTAAAAGATATATAAAAAAGTAAAAAAAATTTGCAAAGAAATATGACAATTAGACTTAAAAAGCAAGTAATTGATATTTTGAAAATATTACAGAAGAAAAGTTCTGAAGTTCTTGCCATAGAATTGGCAAATGAATTGAAAATTGATTATATAGTCCTAATGTCTGCGATTAATGATTTAATTGAGCATGGTTTAGGAGGCTTTAGGGAAGAAGAAGTAAACCAAATTTCCTTAAACGATGAAGGTATTAATTATATGAAAAATGGGCTTCCTGAACGCCAATTATTGAATATATTATTAGAAAAGAATATTAAAGAAATAAGTTTAGAGGAATTTTTAAAGGAATCTAATTTGGATGAGAATATATTTTATATAGGTATTTCAAATTTAAAGAAAAATAGATGGGTTTCCCAAAGTAAAGCTTCTGGAAAAAATAAAATATATCTTACAGCTGAAAAATTTCCAGAAATGGATCTAGAAAAATTCCTACTCAAATTTAAAGAAAAACCCGTTATTGATTATTCAAAATTATCTAAGCATGAATTAGTACAGCTTAATCTACTAAATAAAAGAAAATTGGTTAAGAGAAATCGTAGAACTGAAAGGATCATAGGATTAACCGATAAGGGAAAGAAAATTGAAATTTCAAAAATAAAAGAATTAGCACAAGTTAGTAAAATTACTCCAGAGATGCTAATCTCGGGATCCTGGAAAAATTATGAATTAAAACCATTTGATGTGTCTAAATCAGGACCTCTCTTAAAAGCAGGGAAATTTCATCCAATGATCAATTTAATTAATGAAATTAGAGAAATTTTCTTATCTATGGGTTTTACTGAAATAAGAGGTCCGATTATCGAAAGTGCCTTTTATAATTTTGATGCATTATTTCAACCTCAAGATCATCCTGCGAGAGAATTACAGGATACTTTTTATTTATCTAATCCAAAAAGCGCTAGATTACCAGAAAGAGAGAGAGTGTTAGCTGTGAAGGCAACCCATGAAAATGGGGGCGATACGGGTTCAAAAGGATGGGGTTATGAATGGGATGAGAATATCGCTAAGAAAACTCTATTACGTCCTCATACTACAGCAACAACTATGAGAAGATTGGCTCAATTTTATAGAAACAATGAAAAAGCGCCAGTAAAGGTATTTTGTGTTGATAGAGTTTTTAGAAATGAGAAGGTTGACAAATCGCATTTAGCAGAATTCACTCAAGTAGAAGGTATAGTCATTGATGACAACGCAACTTTATGTGATCTTATTGGTCTTTTATCGGAATTTTATAGAAAATTAGGGTTTAAAAAGATTATTACAAGACCTGGTTTTTTTCCATATACAGAACCAAGCATGGAAGTTGCTGTTTTTTATGATAAATTAGGCGAATGGTTAGAAATGGGAGGATCAGGAATTTTTAGACCCGAGGTGACATATCCATGGGGAATTAAGAATCCTACTCGAGTTTTAGCATGGGGTCAAGGACTTGAAAGAATTGCAATGCTATATTTTGGTCGGAAAGATATTAGAGATTTATATATTAATCCAATAAAATGGTTAAGGAGTCAATCATATTAATATGGAGGTTTTAAAGAATTGCCAACATTAGAGTTAAAAATTGAACGATTAGAAAGATTAGTTGGGAATAAATTAGATATTAAGGATTTAGAATATGATTTACAATGGATTGGCTTAGATTTAGAAGAAATTGATGAAGAAGAACAAAAAATTAAAGTTGAATATAATCCAAATAGACCAGACTACTCTAGCCCAGAGGGAATTGCTAGAACACTTCAGGGATATTACGAAATTAAGTTGGGTATACCCTCTTTTGAGATAACTCCGGGGGAAATTGAATTAAATGTTGATCCTAGTGTTAAGAAAGTTCGTCCTTTTATCGTATGTGGAGTAATTAGAAATATAGATTTGGATGAGGATGAGGTAGCAACTTTGATGAATATCCAAGAACAATTACATTGGGCAGTGGGGAGAGATAGAAAAAAAGTAGCAATTGGTGTTCATGATCTAGATAAAATTACCCCTCCTTTCCGATATACAGCAGTTAAACCAGATTCTGTGAGTTTTATTCCATTACATGGAGATGGTTATCCTATGAATTTAGAAGAAATCTTATTATTGCATGAGAAGGGGATTGAATATGCTCATATATTAGAAGGTAAAGAGGTATATCCCATTATCTTTGATAATAAAAATGAGGTTTTATCCTTTCCTCCAGTGATTAATGGAATTATAACAACAGTAACAGACGATACCAAAAACTTATTTTTGGATTTAACTGGAACGGATTTTAAAGCCGTAAATTTAGCCTTAAACATCTTATCAACAACATTAGCGGATATGGGTGCTACAATTGAAAGTGTCAAAGTAAATTATGAAAAAGAAAAAGAAATTGTGACCCCCAATCTAAATCCCGAGAAATGGGAGGTTGAAATTGATTATATAAATGATTACATAGGAATTAATTTATCATCAAAAGATATGATAAAATGCTTGAATAAAGTTAGACTCGAAGCTAAGCCTTCAAAAAAGAAAGGATTCTTAGACGTTTGGGTGCCAGCGTTTAGAGGAGATATTATGCATGTTGTCGATTTTACTGAGGAGTGTGCAATAGGATATGGGTATGATAAATTACCTACAACCATTATAGAAGGATGTATAGGAGAATATCACCCAATCCAATCTTTTTCGAATAAAATAAGAACAATAATGATTGGAGCGGGGTATTTGGAAGTGCTAAATTTCATTTTATCTAACTCTGAGAAGCATTACAAATATATGAGACAAAAATTTGAAGAAAAAACTCATGTACAGATTTTAAATCCAGTTTCAAAAGAATATAATACAACAAGAACCCGTTTATTACCAAAACTTTTAGAAACTTTATTAAATAACCGTTCTGAAGAAAAGCCTATAAGGATTTTTGAAGTTGGAGATGTACTTTTAGTAGATGACAGTAAAGAGACAGGAGCAAAACGAGAGGTACATCTCTCAGCGGTAACTTATCATGAACATTCTGATTTTACTGAGATAAGATCTACATTAGATTTCATTATGACCTCTCTGGGAGTAGATAATGATTATGAGATTAAAGCTGAGAAAAACCTTACATACCTTGATGGTAGATATGGAGATATATATTTTAAAGAAAAG
Organism: Candidatus Thorarchaeota archaeon; assembly: GCA_048883045.1. Lineage (GTDB taxonomy): Archaea > Asgardarchaeota > Lokiarchaeia > Sigyniarchaeales > SOKP01 > Loki-b32. The sequence goes on from JBHLRA010000182.1 coordinate 5,319, forward strand.
AAGATTGGAGAAATCGGGGAAATACATCCTGAAGTTTTGTTAAATTTCAAATTAGAATTTCCTGTTGCAGCAATAGAACTAAATTTAGAATGTTTTTTTTAAAAAACAGTTTTTGGAGGATTGGTAAATGAAAGAAAGCATTAATTTTATGAAGAAATTAGAACTACTTAGAGAAGAAATTAATAAAATAGATGACCAAATGATTGATCTTTTAAATAAGAGAGGAAAATTATCAAAGAAAATTGGAAATCTTAAGAATGTAATCAGTATGGACACTTTACAACCACAAAGAGAAGATGAAATAATTAATCGAATGAAAGCTAAATCTAAAGTATTAGATGATACAAGTATTCAAACCATTTGGAAAGAGATAATGGATGCTTGCAAAATTATCCAAGAAATTTAATGAATATCATAAAATTCATTTTAATATTAATTAAAAATTACCTATCAAACTGAATTTTTATAATTTACTTTAATGTAAAATATTAAAATCTGAATTTTAGAAACTTTTTTACAATAATAAAAATATTCTAATATACTCTTTATCTTCTTATATTATTTACAGAATATTT
>JBHLRA010000183.1:0-5882 GCA_048883045.1 Candidatus Thorarchaeota archaeon
TCGATCAAGAGCCTTTAAATGTGGTTTAAACATTTTTAGAAATATTTCTTCACTTATCATCGGATTTATTGGTGAGAGCATTAAAAGAACATTGAATAAAGTATTAAACAGTACCAGCATTATAATAAGTTTATTAGGATCTTCAGAATAAATATCAAGCTTTTCTCGGTTTAACATTATATACCATCTGCTTATATCATTCACTATCAATTCCCTTAGTTCGCCAGTTATCCAAGGTAATTCGTAATTATCAGCTAACTCAGTTATTCTTTTTATTGTGGAATTTAATCTTGAAAACATCCATTTATCTATTTTACTCAGGTTTTTCTCCTGCAATTTTACTTTTGAAGGATCGAAACCTGCTAATCTAAATTTCTCATTAGCGTAAACAAACACATTCCAAATGGTATTTATTATTTTATAAGTATCAGCGTATTCTTTAACAACAAAATTGAAATCTCGCCCTGGTTGTGTTACTCCAATAGAATAAAAGCGAAATGTTTCAATTCCTTTAATTTTTGAATAAGATTTATTTTTTTTAAGATCATCTAATGTACCTTCTATAAGATCTTCAGGAAGAATTTGAGTTCCCTTTGATTTACTCATTTTTAATTTTTCTCTTAAAGTCCAACCATGCATATAACAAGCATCATAATTTTTCCGTCCTGTTGATACCATAGCACTACACAGTAAGGTATTAAACCATCCTCTAATTTGATCTTTTCCTTCAAGAATAAAATCCGCAGGTATCCAAGTATCAAAATGACTTTTACCATCGTAAACTTCTTGCGCAGCCCACATTACTGATCCTGAATCTAACCATACATCTAAGATATCTGGAATTCTTTTTTTTGTACCTTTTTTACATTTTTTGCATGTCCATGTCACTTCATCAATCCAAGGTCGATGTAAATCTTCTGGGCATTCGCCAGCTATTTCTTTTAATTCTTTAGCAGAGCCTATAACAGTCACATCTCCACAATTTTCATTGTTACATACCCATACGCTTAAAGGTATACCCCAAAAACGTTGTCTTGAAATACACCAATCTTTCAAAGAAGTAAGCCAGCTTTTAAACCACCTATTACCCGCCCAATCTGGAACCCAATATATTTCTTCATTTTTTTCTAGTAAGTCAGGAACAAGTTTTTCTGTTTTAAAGAACCATTGATTTGTTGCTCGATATACTAATTTTGAATCACATCGCCAACAGTGAGCATATTCATGTTCAATTTCATTGGTTAAAATTAGTGTCCCTTTTTGTTTTAATAAATCTAATATCTCCTCATTCGTATCAAAAACAAATCTTCCTTTGAATTTACCTGCTTCTTTTGTATATTCTCCTTTTATATCTACAGGAGTGAAAACAGGAATGTTATTAGCTACACCAACCTCAAAATCTTCAGGACCATGACCAGGGGCGGAATGAACTAACCCTACACCCTCAGAAGCAGACACATATTCTTCAGATAATATGATAGAATGGACGGTATCACTTTGTTCTTCTAATTCTTTTTGAAAAGGTACCTCTTCCAGGAGCGGATGAATATATTTCATTCCTTCTAGGTCTTCTCCTTTATAACTTTCCACAATCTTATATTTATATCCAAGTTCTCCTGCAAGAAGGTGAGTTATTGAGGCTTTTGATAATATCCAGTATTCATCAAGATCCTCTATATATGCTTTTCCATAATCCGCAAATGGATTCGCCATTATCGCTTCATTAGCAACTAAGGTCCATGGAGTTGTTGTCCAGATGATAAAATACGTCTTTTCCATATCAACTGATTTTATTTTCACGAACAGACTAGTATCTATTATATTTTTATACTCGTGTTCATGTTTTGCTAGTGCTGTAGCGCATCTAGGGCAACAATTCAATGGTCTATAAAATTGATATAATAAATCATTTTCCCAAGCTTTTTTTAGAGTCCACCAAATTCCTTCAAGATAACTATTTTTAAACGTAATATATGGATTTTCCCAGTCCCAGAAGTAGCATCCTAATCTCTTAAATTGTTCATTCATTATTTTAAGATTCTTTTTAGCATATTCTTTACAGCTTTTAATGAAGTTATCGATGCCATATTCTTGGATTTCCTGCTTGTTTTTAATTCCTAATTCCTTTTCCATTTGAACTTCGATTGGTAATCCATGAGTATCATATCCAGGAGTATCAGTGACTTTATAACCCCTCATCCGTTTGTATTTTATTAAATAATCCTTTAATACCTTATTCCATGCTGTTCCAAGATGAATTGATCCTGTAGTATAGGGAGGTCCATCTATAAATCGCCAAACTTCTTTTCCTTCTTCTTTTTTTCTTATCAATGAATATATTTCTTGATCTTTCCAGAATTCCAGTATATTTTCTTCTAATTCCTTTAAATTAAGCTTCTTGTCCAATATTTCCACAAAAACCATCTAGAAAAAATGTGAATGTTTATTATAAGAAGTTTAAATTAAAAAATTTAATGAATATAACTAAAAACCCATTCAGATTTACCTTAAACAGAACCCACATTTACCAAATGATTTAATCGTTTGTTCCCAGCAATGATTATGATATGCTCTATTACAATGGGGGCATTCTGCATGACAGTTATCATCACCAGCAATTTTTTTAGAACAACTTGGACATTCAATTCTATGGCATATCACACACGAGACGACTGATACTTCGAATATTTTTTTCGAAATAAGGTTAAATAAATCGACAAGATAGCTAAAGGGTGTCCATTCTTTAAAAAAATCATCAAAAGAAGTATCTAAATCATTTTTTATTTTCTCATGAGCTTCAAGTTCAAATTCATTTATTACTTTCACTTCAGGCATTTTCATAGGATAATCTATTGGCAGTTTGATTTGAAATTCAAAAGTTAGGGCTTCTGTTTTCATTTTTCCTTTCATTTCAACAAGCAAAGTCGCAGTTGAGGGATCGTATTCGATTTTTTTATAATGATCTTTTAATAAATCTATTTCAAAATTGATCCTTGAATTCTTATCTACTAACCAAGAGATTTCTCTAATTAATTCAACTGACTCGGATACATCTACTTCCCAATTCTTATATGCTTTTAATTCTGTTATAGGTACTTGAATAATTTCTTGCAATTCTGAAGATAAATTAACTTTTGGAGGGTTGGGATAAGAATCCAAGTCAACGCTCATTGTATATTCTTTAAATCCATATGTTAACAAATTAACTTTTAATGAGGATAAACTATTGGGTACTTCTTCACATTGATATTCTCCTGAAATTTTTTTTGATTCAACTTCAATTTCTTTGATGAAGTATAATTTTTTTTCCATTTCATGTAAAATGTCAACAATGTGAGAAGGATTATCAGGATCCCAATTCTTTAATGTGTCTAATGATTTATAAGGATCTTTTAGTATACCTTTTACTTCGTCAGGTATGGATAGAATTGGTCTTTCAGGAAAATTCATAAAATCAATAGAAATAATGAACGTTTTAGTTAGAGTTATAGTAATGTAAACATCGATTTGAGCTTCCATAGGTCCGGATTGATCATATGCATACTGTTGTTGAATCAAACTTAGTTCAGTATTAACATCAACACTTAAATGTCTACTTTCTTGTATAAAATCTTCTTGAATGGGCACTTTAGGTTCGTAACCACTATCTTCGACAAAAGTAGATTTAGAATCATCGGGAGCCTTCTCATATGGTTCTTCAGTATAAAATAAATCATTTGTAGAATCAGAAGGTGTTACATATTCATTGTAGGGAAAATCTGGAGGGTAGGCGTTTAGATCAGGAGTAATATATTCTTCTTCAGATTCAGTGTCAGAAATTTGCCTCTCATCTACAGCAGTCAACTCTTTTTCTGGTATTTCCTCCCTTGAGCCTAAAATATCAACAATTTTTTCTCTAAGTTCATGTAAAATATAAACAACGTTAGAATCCGGTGACCAATGAATAATGCTATCTAACTCAAAATCTCCTAGTAATTCTTTAATTTCACTATGATAAGTCATACGAGGAGGAGTATTTGGAAAATCATCTTCAAATTTAATTTCTAATTCATATTTTTTTTCGGAAGTTTCATAAATATACCCATATAAATGAGCTATATCTCCCGAAACCATCCAAAAAGAATACTCTTTAGCAATTTGTTGAGCTTCTGTTAAAATTCTCTTTTTGTCCACAATTACCACAGTTAAAAAATTGTATTTCTTACTATTATTACAAATAGACTTCCTTCTTAAAAATATTTACAATATTTCCTACAATTTATTTTAATTAAATAATAGGTTTTATTAAATTTATTAAATGAGTAAATTCTATTTTAAATAACCCAGTAATAAGGTAATTCTTTACCATCTTCTCCTTTAGCTGAAAAAATTCTATTCAGATAATCTAAATTATAATAAGCTTCTATCTCATCTTCACTAAGTTGATCAAAAAATGTCCAGCTAAATGGTGAATAAAATTCTTTAGGAAATACCAAAATTACATCTGTGTTATAGTGTGATTTTAAATTCTTTAAGACGTTGGAACCATTTGATATATGTAGATCCGGATGAACTAATTGGTCATCTACCAATAAAAAGTTATGAATTGATTCTAAAGAAAGATCTTTATTTTTAGCTTCAAATGGATAATCATAATAAATAAAAATTGCATACCAACCAAATTTTGATATGATCACTTCTTTATTAGAAGTATAATTTGAATACCATTGTATAGAATTAACCTCACGTTTTTGTAAGCAAAAAATGTCAATAGTAGTTGAATCAAATAAATTCTGAGTGTATACTGAAAAAACAACTAGAGAAATTAAGAATAATTTAATCTTTATCTTTTGAATTGAGTTTAATTTTAGTAATTTGTATAGATAAGAGACGAAGCCTATTGAAATTATTATTGTAGTTATAAAGTATACTCTCAAAAAGAAAGTAGTAAAACCAATAAACGCATCATATAAAAACATTAATAAGAACAACGCATCTAAAGCTATGCCCCAAATAAATAAAGGTTTTCCCCTTGGTTTGTATCGAAAAAGAAAAATCCCCCATATTGTAAAGGAACTAATAAGAAGCATTTCAATAAAATAAATAATATAGGTGATTGAAATGTTCATAACTGTAAAATTGAAATAAGTGAAGACTACAGAGAGAATAAGGGTAGACCCCAAAATTATTGGAAAAATATATTTATCCTCCAACTTTTTATAAAATTTTTTGTACTTGCCAGTTATTATTGATTTAAATCTTCCTCTGGAAAAAACCATAGACCTCCGATAAAATAAGAGAATTATGACTATTAATAACGCAAAACCGAAACCTCCTAAAACTAAATAGTGCCAAGGTATAATTCTAAAAGGATCAAAAACCGAAAAATGCCCTGTACTAATATTAAAAGAGTAAAAAATTAAAAAAATGCCGAAAAGTATTGCTATAAGTAATAAATCAAAACCTCTCCTAAAGTGTCTAGCAAAATATATCAAATATACCCATAAAAATGATATTAATATTATCATTGCCAACAATGAATGTGTTAATAATGCGCTAATAAATATAAAAATCGATAAAGCATATGAGAATAAGATATTTGATAATAGATCTTCCTTTTTAGGGATTTGTTCCTTAATAAAACCTTGTAATCTCACATAGAGCAGGAAGAATATAATTAACCCTTGTATCAACGTTATGCCAGAGGGCCAAAATTGAACCATCATAAACCATGAAAAACCAAATGAAGACATTAAAAGAAAAACTCCAAATATAGCTAGATTCTTATTCTTAAATATCCTCCTAAAGATATTGTATAGTATTAATGAAAATAAAGGAATAGTGTAGAACATAAATAATTTTGGTAATAAAATTAGATTTACTCCTGAAAAGAAGTGAATCAC
>JBHLRA010000184.1:0-5847 GCA_048883045.1 Candidatus Thorarchaeota archaeon
CCAATTAGCAGCTCCTTTTTTATTTTAACTATATTTGATTGAAGATCCTTTAAAATCGAAATAATTTCATTAATAACTTTTAAAACAGAGCTAGATTTATCGTTTTTCCAATTTCTTAAAGAAATGACATCATTGTTTAATTTTTTATATACTTTCCCAGTTTGGTTAATAAGCTTTACTTTTGGTTTTTTAGGAAATTTGGAATAATTAACCTCTAAAATAATACCTTTAATTATTTCAATTTTGATGTGAGTAATTTTATTTCCAATAGTTGTTGAGTTAGGAAAATGATCTATTATATTTTGATATTGTAATTCAATTTCTTTACTCATCAAGAAGAAATAAATTTGATTTAAAAAGAATCTTTTCTATTTCTAACGTAATTTATATGAATCAATTTTAAAATGCATCAATGCCTTATTTCATTAAAGATAACCTTTCATTAATAAAAAGATCCGCGATTTTAACCCACTTTTGTTTAGTTTCAGTATCAACTGAGCTTTTCTTTATTAAATCTTTTCCTTTTTTGAGATTTTTAAGTGCTAAATCATAATTTTCAAGTGCTTTATAACATATTCCTAATTTAATATAAGTTTGATAAATGTACCAGTCATCACTTCCAATTACGATTGCCCTTAGGAATTTTTTTGTTGCTTCATCGTAATCTTCAAAATACATCAAAATTTCTCCATAGGTATCCTGATAAAGCCCATTTTTTGGTTCTAATCGAATTATTTTTTTCACCGTTTTTATTGCTTCTTCTTTTTTGTCTAAATATTGTAGCCAATAAGCTTTATAACAAAGAAGATCATTATCATCTGGAAATTTTCGTATTAATTCTTTGATGATATCTAATCCTGCATCAATATTTTGCATTCTTCTAAGGACAGCAGCTTTTAATGTTTTAATATCTTTTTCACTTTCAGGAAAAATATCGAGTAGATTTTCTAATATATTAATAGTTTCTTGATATTTGTTAAAATATAACAAAATCCTAATCTTTACATAATATAAATCAAGATTTTGTGGGTTTAATTCAATTTCCTTATCTATCTCCTTTATTTGTTTTTCATATTGTTTATTTAAACTCTCAGAGTCTTTTGATTGAAATATATCTGTTATATTTTGCCATATAATTCCTTCCATTTTATCATATGATTCTCTCAATTCCCTTTTTGTTTCAATTTTATAAGCAAGATACCTAATATACTCAGGTAGAAATTTTATTAATGAGGGTTTCAAATCCTTATTTAATAAAAAATCACAACTCGTATCTGCAATATTTTTTATGATAGATTTCATATCTATTGCAGATAGATTTTCTGTTAGCGGTTTTGAAAAAAGTTTATTCATATAAGAAAGTTTAGAGATTTGATATTCTGTGATAACTCGAAGTATTTTTTCTATCCTACCATCTGATTGAAAGTAATATTCTTCACCTGAGGGTCCAATTAATTTGAAAAATCTTAATGGATATATTTTACCCTCTGAAATTTCAGTAGTATAATAATCAAGTGTAGTTTTTTTAATTTTATGGCTTTTGGAAAAATCTTCCGAGGAAATAAAGTCCAGAAATTGATCTGGATGATTTATTGAAAGGAAAAGTAAAATCTTGTAGAATGCCTCCTCATCCTTTAATAGAGGTTTTACCTTCTCATAATCCATTTTAAGATTATTATTAAGAAATCTAAATTGAATCTCCTTATCTTTAACGTTATATTTATTAAAAAAATCAATTGTTTTTTGAGTAATCTCCTCAATCCGTTTACCTTCCTCTTCTAATATTGTTTGTCTATCTAAATCATAATTTTGAAGCATTCTCGAATACTCTGATTTGCCTGCTTTAGTGATTATATATTTTCCATCCTCTTTTGATGTGAAGCCCTTTTCAATTAACAAACTCAAATTTTTTGATAAGGACGATTGATTTATTGATAGTGGTTTTTCAAGGAAATCGGATCTCTTACAATAATTATTATTATAAATCATCCAAAGTATCCAATGTGCGTAATTTCTTCCACTTTTTAACATCAATTTTGGAGGAGAATTAAGTTTGTGAGTAATTTTCTTCGCACTGGATAACTCATGAAATTTTATTTTACCCTCTGATGTAATTCTGTAATATCCTCTAGTAAAATTTTCAACAAAACCCTTACGTTTTAATGTCTCTAAATGTCTAGATAGAGTTCCTGTAGGAATCTCAATTGGCTTTTGTCGAAAATCAGACCATTTACATGCTTTATTATTTTTCAGCATCCAGAGTATAATATGGTCATAATTTGGTCTTTTCAATATGGAAGGACTATATAAATTTTCTGGAGGATAAATTACATTTACCATAATTTTAGAAAAATAAATTTAAATTTCTAAATTAAAGATCTTTTTTTTTTCTATTTATATTTATTTTATAGAACTTCCAAAATACAATGGAACTATCACGGAACTATCGGAAGCTCAATTATAAAGACATAATTCTTCAACCTCTAATTAATCATCTTTGGGATGATAAAACCGAAATTTAAGAAAAAAGAGTTGATCAATAAAATTGACTGAAATTAAAAAACTTACAAAAATCGCAATTTTAGCATACGGGATTGTTTCCTTAATTTTTGCTATAATGCTAATATTTTTTACTGAGATATTCATCGCTACTCTTAATATGCCAAGTTGGCAAAATCCTGCTCATCCAAGAATGTTTGGTGGTGCAATGTTAGTAGTGGTAATATTCGCAATAGCAGTACTTCTTCATAAGGATTGGGAGTGGGAAAAGATCAAATTTGCATATGAGGTTGTGTACCCTTGGATACCAATTAACATGATCATTGAAATTTCAACATTAATAATATACAGTTCAATACTCTCATCTCAAGCTATTATGCAGACAATAATGGATCTTATTATAATGACTGCGCTTTTGATTCTTGGTCTTTTTGCGTATATCAAACAGAGAAGCTAAACGTAATAATTAATAATATCGAATTATTTTTTTTTCTTTTTAAAGACAAAAATTTAAGGTGTAGGCAGGAATCATAGTATTACTAACGATTAACAGATTCTTGATTATAAACTCTTTTTTATAAAAGTTTGACTCAATAATGCTTAAAAGTTGAAAAATTTAAACTATTACTTCAAATTTAAAAGATGTTCCATCTTAAATAGGATGTTCCATGGATTTATCGGAACATCAATCATAAATATAATTACACCTCAAGATTTTATCGATCACCTTATTGGTGATAAAATTTAGAATAAAATTAAAAAAAAGAGAGTTGATAAAAATGGAAATGAAAAAGAAATCAAAAGTGACTAAAGCACTGATCGCGGTATTATTTTTAATAGGGATCATCGCAATTGTTACACCAGTGATGGCTGCTAATTCTAATCGCGGATTCTTTATGGCAAAAGGAGATGATCTAGATATCCCTGGAGCTAAAAATATTATCATAGGGAAGATTAAATTCGGTGCAGGAGATGAGCCCTCCTCGGCGCAAGTAAATTTCTATTCAAAAATCTATGATGATTCTGGTAAAAAAGTATATACAATGATAGGAATGCTTAATGATGGAGATCTTATTAACCCCAGCTTTTCATTTTTTTGCCCACTCTATAAAGTCTGGTTTATTAACGTGTGGCAATTCATGGGTCAGGGAAAGTTTAAAACTACTGATACCAATATCGAGGTATATTTTCGAGATATGATTACAATAACCATGCCAAATACTGAAGGTAAATTTGTATCAAAACCGATTGTAATGTTATTAAGCCATACAGCTGAATATTGTAAAAAAGATACCACAATCTATACTCCAGGATCTCCCGAAAATCCAATTTTTAAATGGCCAGTAAGATGGGCCCTTGCTGCGGTTGCATGGTATTATCCTGAAATTGGTGAGCTTTTACCGATCGGTCCGCTATCCTCTTTGACAATATCCAAAGGAATATGAATACCATAACGCTAAGTTAATCGTAACAGATAAGAAATATATTCTAAAATCTTCTTTTTTTTTTTGATTTCATTTCTTTAAATCTTTTCAAATAAACCAAGTAATTCAATTACTTAGTATTTATCACAAAAAGTCCTATCTCTTTCATAGAATTTCCATAATAAATTAAAACTATCACAGAACTATCGGAAGCACAATTATAAAGGAAACTGAGTCTCATGATATAAAAGATCATCAAATTGATGATAAAGAAGAATTTAAAAAAAAGAGTTGATAAAAAAATAACCGAAATTAATAAAATTACAAAAATTTCCCTTATTGCATACGGTATTGTTACTTTATTATATGGCATTATGTATGTATTTCTAACTGATTTGTTTTTTAATGATATCGTCATCGACATCGGTTGATTCGACCCTGTTTATACAAGAGTTTTTGGGGGTCTTTTATATGTCGATGCCCTTTTCGCAGTTATAATGCTTCGCAAAAAGGAATGGGAAGAGATTAAATTGGTTTATATATCTTTGTTTAGCTTGTGTGTACCGGTAATAATTATTGAAGCTGCAGTATTAGCAGTGCTTGGGTCAACATTTATGGCTGTCATGTTATCTCAGATGATCTTCGATTTGATCATAATTAGTGCAAAGGTAACTCTTGGCTTTGTCGCTTAGTTCAAACAGTAAGGCTAAACCCAATATACACAATAATTATTAATTAATTTTTTTTCTTTTTATTTCTTACATAAGTAATTAGAAATTTATGGTAAATTTATTTTATATAGCCTTTCTTGTATTGATACTGCCTAAACCTATATTAAATTAATAGGAACTTTATCTACATTATATTTAAAATACAATTTAGCTTATATTAACAAAAATATCCAAAATTGTTTTGATTTAAAAAGTCTTCTGAGTAGATGTTTCATCCTGAAATTAAAGAACTGAATCCAGTATATAAGCTAATAAAAGAGGGGAAAATAAAGGAGGCTCTACAAATTGTTTTAGAATTAGAACAAGGAAAGGATCTTTCTCTTAAAGAATTACTCTTATATAAACTTTTTAAAGCTTATCTATTAACTCTGTTAGGGAACTTCTTAGACGCAATTGAAATTGCTAAGGAAATCTTTCTAGAATTTAAGAAAATAGGCGATTTAGTATCATCATTTGATGCTTTACTCATTCAAGCTTATTCCTATATGATAATGGCCAATACTACTCAAAGTGAAGATCTAATTATAGAAGCAGAAAATTTATTTAAAATAATTAAAGCAACATCTTCAATAGATCTAAGAGAAAGAGAATTTGAATTCATAAAGATAAAGGCTGGTATTCATTTTTTTAAAGGAGAAATTCAACAATCTTTAGAACTTAATAAAAAGGCTTATGAAATTGCTAAAGACATTGGCAAAAAAGGTTTGATTGCTGCGAGTCTTAATAATATTGCTGACAAATTTTATCATATGAAAGAATATGATAAAGCCCTAATGTATGCTAAGCAAGCTGTTAAGTTTGACCCATCCTTCGCAGCTGCATTAGGTACCTTAATTGAAATTTATGTTAGCCAGGGAGATATTAAAGAAGCGAGAGTTTATCTTGATCAATTGCGTGAACTTTCAGAAAAATTTGATTCTGAATGGAATAAAACCTTTTATTATATTTCAAAGGCTTTAATATTAAAATCAAGTCTACGAGCAAGAGATCGTATTAAAGCGGAAGATATATTTAAAGAGTTAGCTATGGACACTACATTACTAGGTGAACCACGGATTGATGCAATTATAAACTTATGTGATTTATATCTCACTGAACTTCGGATAACCAACGACTCTGAGATAATAAACGAGATATACCCATATATTCAAGAATTATTATGTATTGCTGAAAATCAACATTTATATTTGTAT
>JBHLRA010000185.1:0-4460 GCA_048883045.1 Candidatus Thorarchaeota archaeon
ATATATGTAATAGTTGCCCCCCAATGCATTGAATAACTAAAAGATACTAAAAATTGAAAAAGAAAATAACTCCAAAAATTAGAAGAAATTATGTATCCAAAAATAGAAATTGAGCTTAATAAATAACCAATTATCATGAAAGATTTAATATTTTTAGTAGTTATTATCTTTCCTATTAATAACATCTGAAAAAATTGTAATAAAAAGTTTATTCCAATTAAAAATCCAATTTCTGAATCACTCCCTAGATGAAAACTCATTATAATAGCGAGGATTGGCATGATTGGTTTGATGCTAAAATTTCTAAAAAATAAGCCATAATAAATTGAGGTAGAAATTAAAATCTCTTCTTCAGTATTATTTAAAATAAGATTATTGGTGTTTTTCTCTTGCTCTCCATTATACATTTCTAAAATCAAAGCTCTCTCTTCCTTAATAAAAACAACTAAAATTATATTTGGTAAAGATATTAGTAAAATCAATAAAAAAATGTGCTCGATTCCATAAAAATCAATAAAAATCCCTCCAGACTGAGCTCCAACAAACCAACCGGCTACAATTGAAGCATTAAAATAAGAAATATATGTTTTATCATCTCTTACTAATTCTGCAAATAATGTCATTAATAAGTTAGATGATGCCATAAAAAAACCAAAAAGAAATAATAATAGGACTATGAATATCAAATTCTGAGTTAGAAATAAAAAAAAGTATGAAAGCGTTATTCCAATAGACCCAAATAAGATGAAAATATACCTATTCTGAATTTTATCTGAGTAATAACCATAAAAAGGAGGAAAAACAAAAGCAGTAAAGGGGAAAATTGTGATTATGAGCTGCATTAATGGTGTTTCCACCCCCAAAAATAAAATATATCTAGGAATATAAGTATATACTATAATTGCAGCTGTATTAACAATAAAAGCAGATATTAGAATTAAAATTATAGACTTCTTTGATATTATCAAATGTTCTTCCTTTATTTTACCCAGTAAAATGTTGTTCAATTTATTTATTTTTCTACAAAATTAAGTAATAAAGGATTTTTTACTAATTTATTCAGAATTGAAAAATTAAACACTTTTGAATTTGATAAATATACTTAACGTAGAAATTAAGGGAAAAAAGAGCATTATCCACATAAAAGCATAATAATCCGGATTAAATGTTAATAATAAGCTAAAAAATAATCCCCCTATAAATCCCCCCGAAAAAAAACTTGAATTTGCATATCCCAGATATTTTCCTTTATTCCTAGGATTTGTTTTCTGAGCGATATAAATTTGCGTAGCATTCCAAAATAAAGCAAAAGAACTTGAAATCATAATTTGACTAAATAAAAATCCTAAAAAGTCAGTTGATAACATATATCCAATTAACGCAACAGTACTTAAGAAAAAACCAATCATCAAGATATATTTTTCATTCCTTTTAGAAATAATTTTACCTGTCAACAACATAAGGAAAAATTGAACTAATGGATTAAATCCCAATAGGAAACCTATTTGTGTATCACTACTTAGATGATATGACATTAAAACTGCAAGTATTGTAATAATAGGTCTAACCCCAAAATGTCGAGTAAAGAGAGCTACATAAATAGATTTAGCAATATTAATATTTTTTTCAACAAAGTTGGTCCCTTTAGAATTAGATATCTCAATCTCATTATTAAAGTAGTTTAATATATCGTTTCGATTTTCTCTTATAAAAATGATTACTACGAGATTTATTAGTGAAATGATTAGTAAAAAAATATAGATATTTGAAATCTCATATATATCAATAAAAATACCTCCAAATTGAGATCCAAGAAACCATCCAAAAACATTGGCAGCATTATAAAAAGTCACAAACTTAGGATTATTTTTTGTCAATTCCTGATACAATGTAAAACTTAATCTGTAGGAAACTCCACACATACTATAAATTATTAAGATAAATGTAATTAACACTAAATCTTTCGTAAAAAATAACGCTAGATATAGAATACTTGCCCCTATTGAACCAATTAAAATAAATAAATATCTATTTTGTATTTTATCTGAATATTTACCTAAAATTTGAGGTAAAAATATTGCACTGAATGGATATATAGTAGTAACTAATTGTACTATAGCCAAATCAAAGCCTAAGTAGTCTCGTAAATATCGAGGAAGATAATATATTAGAGCCATAGCTGCTGTACCATAAGTTAGAACAGAAATTAAAAGTAGCATTACAGACCTTTTTGAAATTGTCAAAATGACGGCTCCTTTAGGTTATCATGATCGAAGATTTTTTATCAAAGTATATAACTCGATTACTTTCTGAGACACTATTTTCCATCTAAAATTATACTCAACTCTTTTATAGCAATTTTCTTTAATCTTATTGTAGTATTTTGGATCTAATAACACTAAAGATTCAAGTATTTTATCAGGAATCTGATTAACTATTTTGAAATTTTCGGTTTCATAAATATCTTCTTTAATTTTTACCTTTTCAGAGATTTCTTTTAATTTAAAAAGAGAAATTAAAGCATCAGCAAATTGAATAGGATTATCTTTATCAATCAATATTCCTGTGCCTATTTCTGGAAAATTTCTAATATCAATTATAGTTTCTTGAAATCCTCCTACTTTTGTTGCTACCACAGGTAATTTTGAAGACATTGCTTCTAAAGCTATAATTCCAAATGGTTCCCATCGAGATAAAGAACAATATACATCGGAAGAAATATGGGCAAGATAGAAAATATCTGATGCAACTCCAAAAATTATTCTTAAGTTATGTGGATATCTTTTTACATATTGGCTATAAATTTTTATTTCATTCAAACTATATTCTGTGGGTAATATAAGGAATAGGAATTTAGTATTTGGAATAACCTCTATTATTCTAGGTATAGCTTCAAAAATCGTTTCGAATCCTTTCTGAGGTGAAATTCTTCCAGTTGTGATTACTAATGGACCAGATTCATCAAAAGCTTTAATATATCCATTTGTGACGAATTTATTGTCATTTGATATCTCTTTAATAACAGTTAATACTTTTTCTGATCGAATTAATGGACTTCTATCTAAATGAGCTATCTTATAGGTTAATAGATATTGTTTCATATCAGATAAAGTTAAATCTGTCTCTGGGGGTATATGCAAAAAATCCCTTATTTCTGTTTCATGATCTCTTAAAACCTGCTTAAAAATATCATCATAATCCCAATCACAACCATCCCAGATAAAATTCGACTTGAATTCAATTAATTCTTTGCCACAATTTGGTATAATGTCGGATTTCAGATACGATTGGCTTACTGTGGTCACTATATCACTAACAAATGCGCCTATCATTTCAACTGTAGGAGAATGATAACCATTACTTTTTTCTAAACAAATTGTGAAAATTTCAATTAAATTGAGTGATTTAAGGCCTTCTTTTAGATGAATAGTAATAGGGGTTTGATCAATCCCACATGCTCGATAAAAATCAATTGTATATCTTGGCCAAGTTAATAAATGAATTGTTATTAAGGAGGCTACATCTAATCCATTTTTAGCTAATATCTGCTTTATTCCAATAAATGGTATTACAGCATGATAATCATGAATATGAATTATCTTAGGTAATTCATCTTTACGACCATCGATTAAATAATCAATATAACATCGCATCCCTATACTAAATAACCCTATTTTCACATCAAGGCTATCTGGATTATATACAATAATATCATCCAAAAATCTATTTGTAAATGGATTATCTCCATGCAATAATATGATATTTACATCGTTGATTTTAGATTTATAAAAGGAGATATTATATGTAGTTTCTGGTTCATTTATCCCAAACTGTGATGGATTCATTTGCCCTACACAGTTAAATGGTAATTTTTCCCAGCTAAGAGTTTTTTCTAAATTTTTTAATTGCCCATGTGAAGGAATAAATACTGTAATATTATATTCATTTGCTAAATGCTTAGCTTGATTTGCTGGTACTTCTCCAAGACCGCCTACTTTCACAATTCCTGCGTATTCAAAAGTAAATATCCAAATATTATCTTTTTCTGCAATCAAGATATTTCAATCTGTAAAAAACGCAATTTCTGGTTTTAAACCAAATAACCGTCGACAACTTTAATTATAATTAAGTCTAATTCGTTTAAAAATGAATTTTATTAAAACTTAATTATATTTGGATTTATTTGATTCATAAACGACAAAAAATAATTTAACTAATATTTTCATCAGAAGATACTTTATATAGCTAACAATATTTTTAATTTTATTAAAAATTAAAAAATAACTCGTGAAATTAATGGATAATATGGAAGGAGCAATTTTAGAAAAAATAGATTCTATGAAAGACGATATAATCCAATTTCTACAAGAAATGGTTCAAATTCCTTCTGAAGTACCACCGGGGAAGTATAAAGAAATATCTAAATTTGTTGAATCTAAAATGAGAGAATTTCAAATAAA
>JBHLRA010000185.1:4560-5740 GCA_048883045.1 Candidatus Thorarchaeota archaeon
CCTTCTGAAGTACCACCGGGGAAGTATAAAGAAATATCTAAATTTGTTGAATCTAAAATGAGAGAATTTCAAATAAATACAAAAGTCAAAAAGAAGAATATTATTGGAGAAATAGGAAATGATAATGGACCATCTCTAATATTTAATGCTCATATGGATACAGTTGCAGCAGATGACGGTTGGATGAAAGATCCACATGGAGGAGAGATTGTCGAAAATAAAATTTATGGACGTGGAGCTGCTGATGATAAAGCATGTGTGACAGCAGAAATTTTCGCGACTAAAGCCTTATTAGATCTAGGAATAAAATTAAATGGGAAACTGATAATAACTGCTGTAATTAACGAGGAAATCGGTGGTTTATTAGGTACTGAATATCTTGTAAAGGATGAAATTATAACTGGAGATGCTTGTTTATTAGGTGATGTTTGTTGTGATTATCCAATCGCTTATCTTGGCGGAACCATGCAAATGAGTTTCATTATTAAAGGAATACGTCGCCAAGCACAAGCCTATCCAGATTTACCTCCACCTAATCGCAATAAATATTCAGGGATAAATGCAATTGAAAAAATGGTGAAAATTATGAATTTCCTTATAGATTTACAAGAAGAATTAATACAAGTGGAAACCAAATATCCTATCCCTCCTGAACTTCCATCGAAAGTGAGCTCTGTAAATTTTACAATGATAAATGGAGGAAATTCACTCCTCACAATCCCAGATAGATGTGTTTTGCAATGTTTAATTAGTTACATTCCAGAAATGGATTTAGAGAGTATTAAGGCAAGAATATTTAATTTTGTAGAATCTCTTAAAAAGGAAGATCCAAACTTAAATATTATAGCTCAAATAGGAGCTGATATTAAACCTCATATCATAAATACAAATACTATTTTTGCCCAAGCAGTAAAAAAGGCATTCAAAACTGTATTTGAAGAACAAAGAGATTTTAAGACATCTATACCAACTACTGATGCTCAATTATTTCTAGAAAAAGGTATTGAAACAATTTTAATTGGACCTCTTAGGGGAGAGAATAACTATCACGCTCAAGATGAGTTTGTATACATAGATGATGTTATAAATGTAACCAAAATCTATGCTTTAACCGCTTTGAATTATCTGAAATAAACCAGAAAGAATAAATATATCTTATGTGTGATACTTTAGTAGCACT
>JBHLRA010000186.1:0-5649 GCA_048883045.1 Candidatus Thorarchaeota archaeon
GGTCCAATTTGGGAAATAATTAATGCTTTATCTCTAAGCCTAGTAGGGTTAGATCTCGCAATGATGTTCCATCCAGTTGCCGCAAAACACGTTAAAGAGATTACTTCTCAATTTTTCGCAGAAATCCCAAAACATCTAGAAGATAAGGGTTATTACGATTGGGTATCAGCAAATTTGAAGCGATAGATTATTTATTTTCTTTTTTATTTTTGCAATATTTTTCTATTTATTATTAATAATTTTGATACGACAATTTCCTAAAGAATAAATTGGTTTGATCGATTTCTTAAAAAAACTCTGAACTGTACTCGATGTTTTTAATAAAAATTTTAATATAAATTAATCCCGATAGAGATAGAACAATTTAATTTATTGTATTATAGCAAAATTATAAAAAAAAAAATAAAGATTGAATATTCTGGCGAAACAATTTAAGGAAGTTCTTTAAGAATATCAACTACTTTTTCTATTGGGATTGCCTGCAATGTTTCTGTCCTTACTGCGCCAGTAGCACCTACAGTAAAAAGAGCTTTCATCATCGCTTCATAATTGGGAGCCTCAGTTATCGCAACGAAATCATAGCGACCCATTGTATAATAAAACTGTTTGATGGCTCCACCGACTGATTCAGCAACACCTTTTGCAGCTTCGAGCCGATTTGGAGAATCCTTAATATTCGTAACCCCCTCTTGAGTAAAACTACCAAGAACTATGAAAACAGCCATTTTTTTTTTACTCCTATAATATTTGTTCAATTATAAAATTTAATTTCAAAAGAAAAAATAGATGGCTTATTTTATAAATCATTCGACAAAAACGTCAGTTAATAACAACATGAATAAATTAAAATAAAAACAAAAGGTAAAAACTTCTTAGTTTTTTACCAAAGTTCCTAAAGTTGTAGAAGATAAAGGTTATTATGATTGGGTTTTCTGCGAATTTAAAACGATAATTTTTTTTATCTTTTTTTAATACAACAAGATTCCTAATAAATCTACTTTAAATTAAATCTTTATAAGAATTACAAGTCCGTTCTCAAAGTGTTTAGATTACAAAAAATATATATACATTTATGTATAGTATAACATACATTTAAGTATAAATACTTAATTAATCCAATTTGATTACAGAATTATAATTTTTGATTAGAAAAATGGTAGAAAAAGAAGGAAGAGTAAAGGATTTAGAAGAGAAACTGAAAAAAGGTGAAATCACTACTAAAGAAGGTTACGAAGAACTTAAAAAGAGAAAACTTCTAGAAAAGGAAAAATGGGAAATAATTCCTTGGGTTATTTATATTATACTTTGGGTACCGTTTAACATCATGTTCCGTGATCAACTGCCAAAATTTCGATTTCCCTTGTATATAATCTATATTTCAATCATTATATCCGTACTTGGTGTATCTCTTGCGATTTGGTCAACTCGTATGCATTACAAAAAAGGAGGGCTTAAACACGATGAGACAGTCATATTAATTAGGGATGGCCCGTACAGCGTTATGAGACATCCGGGAATGGGATTCATGATATTGTTTTTCTTGTTACCAATCATTCTTAGCGAATTCATCGCATTCACACCTCTTTCAGTAGTTGCTATTATTGTAATGATTGTTTCTTCTTACTGGGGTGTTCTTTTAGAAGAAAGGAAGCTCGACATACCGAAGTGGGGGAATGAATACCACCAATATATGAAAGAAGTTCCAAGGTTTAATTTCATAAAGGGTTATATAAACTTAAAAAAAAGAAAAAAATTGGTAAATTAGCATTAATTCTGTTAAGGAGGTTTTACATCTGGACGAGCTTCTGTCGCTGGCTTACCTTCTATACCCCAATGAGACTTAGGGATTTCATGGACAATAACCTCTACAGCTTGAGCTGGAATACCCATATCAACAAAAACTTGAGTTATTCCCGCTATTATTTGTTTAACAGCCTCTACGGAAATTCCTTTCCACATATTTACATGAACTACTGGCATATTATAACACCTTATTTTATAATATTATATTATCAAATTTTAAACATTAAACCTTGTTTTTATTTTTAATTTATATCTACGTTAAAAATTATTAAGCATAAAATCATAAGATAATTTAAGAAGTCTTTTACCATTTTTTCCTCTTATTTCATGTTAATAAACCTAGAAAGGAGAGAAATTAAAAATACAGAAAGTATTATTAAATGAGCGAATCCAAATTAGAAAGTAAACCTGAAGAATTAGTTCACGTAGAACAACTTGTTGTAGAAGGTAAGTATAAACAAGCCCATCAATTAATAGACAAATTTTTAGAGAGTGGAAAACATACACTTAAGAATTCATTAATATGTAATCTCCTAAAAGTTAAAATTATGATGCAACAAGGTTTATATAATGACGCTATCAGACTTGTCAATCATACATACAATAAGAGCCTAGAATTAAAAGAGAATCTTTTAGCTTTTGACACTTTAGCTTTAAAAGTTAGAAGTTTATTATGGCTTTATAGATCTGATGAAGCTTTGGAAAAAATTAAAGATGGAGAAGAACTTCTAAAAGCTATTAATCAAGAAATTCTTGGAGATCACAAATTAAGAGAATCCGAAATTCATTTCCTCAAAGCTTTTTTTTATTATTTAAAGAATGATGCAGACAAAGCAGAGGAGCATTCAGATTTCTGCTTAGCGTTAAGAGAAGAATTAAATTTTAAACAGGGGCTGGTTGAAGTTCTTATTATGAGATCGTGGATTTATTCCTTCTTAAAAGGTAACCTTGATAATGCTCTAAAAGCGGTGGAGTTAGGTATATCTCTTGCAAAAGAATTTAACTATAAGTTTTTTATCGCATTCGGCCTTGAAAATATGGGAACTATTTATAATTTCAAAGGGGAAATTAAACCTAGTACTATAGCTTATGAACAATCTTTAAGTATTTACAAGGAACTAAATAATAGACGTAAGATGGCAACAATATTAAACAATATTGGATGGGCATATACTGTTGTAAGAGATTTAGATCGTTCCATAAAGTATCTTGAACAAAGTTTGACTTTAAATCGTGAGTTAGGGCTTGATATGAATATAGCTCTTTCTCTAATTAACATTATCATAAATTCAATTGAAAACCAAGATCTTGAGAAAGCCAATCAATATTTTAATGATTTGGAGAAAATGGAAATTTGCTCAAAAAGCAATTATGTTAATCGATGGTATCGCTTTTGTAAAGCGTTTTTGTTGAAAACCAGTCTAAGAGCTCCCCATCGAGGAGAAGCTGAAGTTATCTTAAAGCAAATTCTTAATGAAGAGTTTGATGATTATGAACTCCAAGTGTTAACACTTCTTAATTTATCTGAATTGTTGCTAATTGAGGTGCGCTTGCTTAATGATTTACAGGTATTAAAAGAATTAGAATCCTTAATTTCCCGACTATTAGATATTGCCGAAAAAAATAAATCTTATTATCTTTTAACTGAAATTTATTATTTACAAGGAAAATTAACTCTACTGACATTAGATACGAAAGAAGCAAGAAAATTTCTAACTCAAGCTCAGCGAATCGCAGAAAGATGGGACTATAATGAGTTAGCAAACAATATTTCCATAGAACTTGATAAACTAAATAATCAATTAAACATGTGGGATGATTTAAGAGAAGAAGAAATTTCCTTATCAGAACGAATTAAGTTAGCGGGAATGGATGAACAAATGGAACATCTCCTCTGGAATCGAGTTTCTTTAACGACCCAAGTCAAAGAACAGCAAATAACAATACACAAGGAACGAAAAATCTGTATAGTTTGTAAAGGAGATATATTAGGTTTCATGTATGCTTGTAATTGTGACGCTCTCTACTGTGAAAAGTGTGCTCGGGCATTAACTGAAATTGAAAACGCATGCTGGGTTTGTGGTACTCCAATTGATATAACTAAGCCTATAAAACCTTTCAAACAAGAAGAATTAGGAGATAAAGAGATAATTAAAGGGAAAAAGAAGGAATAATGTTATTTTCTCAAAAAAACTTATAAAAAAATTCGTTTAGGGGTTTTTTTAAATTATAAATATTTCTAAAAATAGAAGTAATTTAATGAAAAGTAACCTAATGTAGAATTACTATTATTTAAAATACAGGGATTTTCATTTGGATAATAAAAAAGTTGGTAAATATTGGGATGAAAATGCAGAGAACTGGACAAAGCTAGCAAGAATGGGATACGATCGATGTAGAGACCTAATTAATTCCCCTGCTTTTTTTAAAATGCTCCCAGATATATCAAATTTAAAGGGTTTAGACATAGGATGTGGAGAAGGACACAATACTAGAATTGCGGCGAAAAAAGGTGGAAAAATAACAGCTATTGATATATCTGAAGTATTTATTAAATATGCAAAAGAATCTGAGCAAGAAGAACCATTAGGAATCAAATATGAAGTTGTTAATGGTACGGACCTACCTTATTCAGATAATTCTTTTGACTTTGCTATTGCTACCATGAGTTTAATGGATATGGCTGAAAATGAAAAAGCGATACAAGAAGCTTTTAGAGTCATAAAACCTGGTGGTTTCTTTCAGTTTTCAATTACTCATCCCTTTGTGAGCAATTCGGATTTTAGATGGATGAAAAATGAAGAAGGTAACAAAATTGGATTTGTAATAGAAGATTATTTTAAGAAACTTAATGGTGAACTTGAAGAGTGGATATTCGGTGCAGCTCCTAAGAGGCTTACGGAAAATATGAGAAAATTTAAAATCCCAAGATTTTCACGGACTTTATCTGAATGGTTGAATTTATTGATTGAGAAAGGATTTATTCTTGAGAGGTTTTGTGAACCTTATGTAGAAGATGAGATTTTGAAAGAACATCCAGAAGAATACGATAGTCGAATAATTCCTTATTTCTTAATAATTCGATGCAGAAAGCCAAAGAAATAGAAATTAGATAAAATTCTATATAATCAGCCTAAATTTCCTTGGCAAATTCATAAATTGTTGAGCTAAAAAAGTCTCCTGTCTTTCCGGTCTTTTTAAACCCACATTTTTTGTAAAAGTTTTGAGCTCTTTCTAAAATTGCTGTTGTATCTAATGTTAATAATGTACATCCCTCTGATCGAGCATCTTCTTCAACAATTTGTAATAAAACTTTTGCAGGGCTGTTTTTTCCTTGTCTGTCAGGGATTACTGCCATCCCACGTATATGACCTTCCTTATCGTCAACTTTTTGCCATCCTATAGTTCCTATTATCTTATATCTTTGATCAATTGCTACATATAACTTCATTTCTTTCATGCGTTCTATTACTGCTTTTTCTGACATTACAGTATCATTAAAACCTTCAGGAGTATAAAAATGACGATATTCTTCAAAAGCAGCTAATAAAACATCATAGATTCTTTTTGCATCTTCTATTTTGGCACGACGAATTAAATAATCTTGCTCCATATCACGAAAACTTGAAGATAATATAGATTTTTAAACCATATTCTAATAAGAATTTTCTTTATATAAAAATTAAGTATCTTGAATAAGATATGAGTAAGGTTAAATTAAATTTAAATGAAAAAATGAAGATTGCTATTAAAAAAGTTTTAAGCTTTCTCAATTCTAATATAGAAATTTTCTCCTTCAATCTTGAATTCTAAGATTTTATCTTCAATTCTATCGATATATCTTTT
>JBHLRA010000187.1:0-5602 GCA_048883045.1 Candidatus Thorarchaeota archaeon
GTTTCAATGTTGTTTCAATTTCTAATAAAACGCCAAATGTTTTTTCAGTATCCAAATAAACAAATTTTTGTTTACCAATTTGACCTGTTTGTATTACTTCAATACCTTTATTGTTGAATTCTTCTATATATCTATCCAAATCATCCACAAATATACCAATACTATGAAGTCCTTCTTTTCCTTGATCTAAAAATTCTTTAAAAAGACTATCTCCACTTTTCCATTGCTGTAATTCAATTTGTATATTAAGTAAGCGACTAAACGCATAATCGGCAACTATTGTTACTTCTTTACCACGATAAGTGGCATCTTGATGAGTAATATTTTCCATTTGAGCAAATTTAGGAACTCCATATATATTTTCCATGATTTCAGCTTGTTTATTAATATCCTTATATACAAAACTTAATTGATCTATTTTCAAATCTCCTAAATTAAATTCAAAATTTTGAGCCATTTTTATCATTCTTCAAATTTGATTTATAATATCATATTATAATGTTTTTATTATATTTAATTTCCTCTAAATCGTTATAAATTGATTAGATTAATATTTTAAAAGATGAGAAAAAATTAGGTTAAAATACAATGATCTAAACACATTTTTACATATAAAATTTAAAATCAAATTTCTTATTTTAAAAAAGTATCACGATAAAAGTAAGATTAAATAAAAAGAGATACCTAAATTTATATCATTATTTTAAATATTAAAAAAATTTGAAGGGATAACAAATGGTAAAAGTTAATGGAGCGCAGTTAATAGTTCGCGCTTTAGATAATCAAGGAGTGAAAGTAATTTTCACTTTATGTGGAGATAACGATTTAATCTATAATTATTGTACAGATAGAACATGTACAGAAATGGGCATTGATCTTATTGATTTTCGACATGAACAAGCTACAGGACATGCAGCAATGGGCTATTTTTTGGCTACGGGAGAAGTAGGAGTGTGTTCTGTCCAATCAGGTCCAGGAATTACAGATTTATACCCAGCTATACCGATAGCTTGGGATTGTAGTATCCCGCTGGTTGCCATATGTCCATCAACGCCTATGATGGAATTTGAGAAATTAGCTATGAATGAAATTGATGTTGTACCATCATTTAGACCAGTAACTAAATGGAGTGGATATTGTTATGAAACAGCTAGATTACCAGAATATATTAATATGGCATTTAGAATTGCTTCAACAGGGCGACCAGGTCCAGTCCTCTTATTGGTACCTTTTGATGTTTTAGTAAGTGAATGTGATGATGAACTAGATATCGTTCAACGTGCTTTTCGCCCTGTTCAGAAATTAAGAGCCTTTTATGGTCCATATGGAAATAAAGACTTAGTAGCTGAAGCAGTAGAATTATTGTTGAATGCAAAAAACCCTTTAATTATAGCAGGTACAGGGGTGGGGTTTTCAAATAGTTCCTCAGAACTTATAAAATTAGCTGAACTTACAAAAATTCCAGTAGGAACATGGGGATTTGGTAATGGATCTTTTCCAGCGGATCATCTCCTTTATTTTGGTATAGCAAGTCCTTTAGATGGTCCAGGAACTGCATTGCTTCAAAAGGTTGATGTTGCTTTAATTCTTGGTTCTAGACTTTCAGCAATGTATAATTTTGGTTATATGCCTTGTTTTTCTGATGATGCGATATTGATTCAAGTAGATATTGAAGCAGAAGAAATAGGGAGAAATCGAGCAATCGATATCCCTATTGTTGGAGATTGCAAAGGAGTTCTTTCGCAAATGGTTCAAACTGCGAAAAAGAAATTAAAAGATACTCCAAGATTGGACCTCCCTTGGCTCAAAACTGTTAAATCTCAATTAAATAAATTTTATGAACGAATTGAAAAAGAAGGGACTTCAGATAAAATTCCTATCCAGCCTCAGCGATTAGTTAGAGAAATAGGCGAATTCATGCCAAATGATAGTATTATAATCCTAGATGGAGGAGATACAACAGTATGGGGTCTTACTGGTTTAAAAGCTTATCATCCTAAGTCCATTTATTTTTCAGGTGGTATGGGAATCCAGCATTTAGGTGGAGGGGTGCCAATGGCTATTGCTACAAAATATTCCTATCCCGAAAAGAAAGTGCTTGTTTTAACTGGTGATGGATCGTTTTTATTTAATGGAAAGGAGATAGATACAGCCCGTAGACATGATCTCCCTTTTGTTGTTGTTATTTCAAACGATCGCTTATGGGGAATGGTTGCTAGAGGTCAAAAAATTGCATTCGGAAAGAAATATATGGGATTAGGCTCATCTTTAAGTGATGAAACTAGATATGATAAATATGCTGAAGCTTTTAATTGTTATGGGGAATTAGTTACAGATCCTAAAGATATACGTCCTGCTTTACAACGAGCATTTGATTCAGGTCTTCCTGCTGTAATTGATGTGCGAATTAATCCGAAAGTTAATACTGTGATGGATTATTTAGCTCGAGAATCTTACAATCCAGAAAGTTGGAAACGAAAAGTGAAAGAGAAAGCTGAGATTGTTCTTGAAGTGCCGATCAGTAAAAATTGATCAAATGATAAAAAGTAAAAAATAACTCAAGAAAAATAAGGATATAAATAAATAGTTTTAAAACTAACTTTCTTACATTATTTATAATTAATTAGGATAAATAGGGAAATGTCAAAAGAAAAGATTATAGAAGATTTTGTTAATGCAGCAATTAATATGGATATAAAAATTGCTAAAAATTCATGCAAGAAAGCCATGACTGAAGGAGTAGATCCGTACGAATTCATTGAACAAGCAATTACGAAAGCTTTAGTTATAATAGGAGATAAATTTGAAAACGAAGAATTTTTTTTACCTGAACTGTTTATGGCGGCAGAAATTGTAAAAAAATCTATGAAAATTTTAGAACCTCATATAAAAGGTTCAGAGAAAAGGAAGAACCTTGGAAAAATTGTAATTGGTACAGCAAAGAGTGATATGCATGATATTGGAAAAAATATTGTTAGTTTTTTCCTTCAAGCTGAGGGTTTTGAAGTTATAGATCTAGGCGTTGATGTTACACCAGAAAGATTTGTAGAGGCAGTAAGAAACGAAAAGCCTGATATTCTAGCAATATCAGCATTGATTACTTTAACTATGCCAGAAGTGAGTAATACGCTAAAGGCGCTTGAAAATGCTAATCTTCGAAATGGAATAAAGATAATTATTGGTGGTGCCCCCATGACTCAAGAATTTGTTGATGATATCGGAGCAGATGCCTTAGCTAAAAATGCTATTGATGGTGTTAAAAAATGTAAGGGGTGGATTGGATTATGAATGCTAAAGAAAGAATTCTAGCAGTTCTTCACCGTGAAGAACCAGATATAATACCATTTTCTGTGTATTTTGAAACACTCCAATTAGCAGGACTCGCAATCTATGAACCATGGCGAAAACTATTAGATAAAGGCTTATGTATTCATGCATCCATGGTGACTCAATCACATAAAGTATCCTGCCCTAATGCTATGATGGATATCATTCATCACTATGGAACTCATACCTCATGGTCTCCTGTAGATCTTCTAATGGCATTAGACAGTCCTCATGATATAACAGGAAGAATAAGTACTCCCAACGGAGATGCTACTCTAAAAGCAAATGTGAAAGGATTGGATATGTCAGTTCAGCTACCATGGTTTCCTGAAGATGGATTTATAATTAAAGGTATTGAGGATTATGAAGTTATTAAATATTTAATAGAAGATGCTGAATATACTCCATTTTATGATGATCTAAAAGAGTTTCAAATGATATTAGGGAATTATGGTATTGTTGATACATTTGTACCCAAGTCGCCAATCCAGTCCCTTATAATGTTAATGGGGCCAAAAACACTTGCTTTAGATTATTATATGCATCAAAAAGAATTCGATGAGCTCTATAGAGCAATATATAAGAAAGAATTGGAAATCTATAAAATTGCTGCAGAGTCTCCAGCTGACGCAGTTTGGGGTCCTGATAATGTTACTAGCCTTATTACAAGCCCAAAATTGTTCGAAAAATATAGCATTCCTTTTTATAATGAAGTGGCAGATATTATTCACAAACATGATAAAATATATATAGTTCATATGGATGGTACTTTAAAGAACATCGCTAATCTTATTGCTAAAACGCGTATTGATGTAATTGAGAGTTTCACACCTCCTCCTGTTGGAGATTTTTCAATTGAGGCGGCTAGAAATCTTTGGAAGGATAAAGTAATATGGGCAAATTTTCCAGAACCAATAAGTCTTCAAGGTCAAAAAGCTGTTCGATTAAAAGTTCAAGAAATGCTTAATAGCGCTGCTCCAGGAAATAATTTTTTAATGGGTGTTTCTGAAGGATTTCCATCATTTTTACATATGTTATCTTCAGTGCCGACAATTTTAAAAACAGTTAATAAATATGGAAAATATCCAATAGCTAAGATTTAATATCTTAATTTTTTTGTGCAAATATGTATCTTAATTTGTGAGTATGTGGTCCTAACTCACCATGATTTTCTTTTTCTTCAATAATATTTGTTTCAATCACCAAAAAAGAATGGAAATGCCGCAGTAAATCTTGTTCTGTAAAATAATGCGTAGGTCTATACGGTTTACTTTCAAATGTATTTTCTTCTATTTTAGTTCCTTTGCCGAAACTATCTTCAATTTCAGAAAATACTGAAAAAAACACAAAACCGGCATTTCTAAGTTGATTATAGCATTTTTCAATAAATGAGATTCGTTGTTTTTCAAGTAACAAGTGTAATAAGTTATAACAAAATACAGCATCATAGATCTCATTATCAAATGGCATATCTAAAACAGATCCTAATATTAGGTTTGACTTTGAATCAAGTTTTTTAGCCATGGATATACCTTTTTCAGAAATTTCAATTCCAGCTACATCATAATTGTGTGTTGAAAAGAATTTTGTGTGTCGACCATAACCGGCACCAGGAATTAAAACTTTTTTTATATCATATTTTTTAAATAATTTGAGAGCGTAAAGTGCAGTATTGCTAGGTTCAGAACCCCAAATTTTTCCTTTTTCTGAGAATCTATTATTCCAATATTCCATAGATGCTTATTAATAATCAAATTAAAAGATTTAATTATTCAAATTTAGAATATTTTAATAAATAATAAAATTTCTATTTAATTGGTTTTAAAGTTAGATTATACTGAATTTAACCAAAAATCTAAAAATAGTTTAATAAAATGAAAAAAATTGGCTTAATTATAAATCCAATTGCTGGAATGGGCGGAAGTGTAGGTCTTAAAGGAACTGATGGTGATATATATAAAGAAGCAATAAAGATGGGTGCTACACCAGTAACTCCAATCCGAGCAAATGAGTTGTTATCGAATGTAAAAAATAAAGATAATATTACCCTTTTAGTTGCTCCAGGTAAGATGGGGGCCGATATTGTAAAAGATCTTGGTATTGATTATAGAATCATAGGAGAAATTGGTAAAGATACGACAAAAGAAGACACAAAAAGAATTGCAAAACAATTGGTTAGGGAAAGTATTGATCTATTAATCTTTTGTGGAGGAGATGGAACTGCACGAGATATTTTTGATTCAATTGGGTTAGAAAAGCCAGTGCTTGCATTACC
>JBHLRA010000188.1:0-5599 GCA_048883045.1 Candidatus Thorarchaeota archaeon
TGAGAAAGGGGTTATTTTTATAAGAACTCTGATGCTTTTTTAGCGTAAAATTAGTATTACATACTTTAAAATCTTAAATTCTATTTAATTTTAATGATGCTTATTACTTATACCAATAATTTTTAAATTATTTAGAGAGTTTTTATTCTTATCATTTCTATTTGAAAATTTTGTTATTTGTTATATTCATGAGGTCTAGGAAACCGTTTTTAATATTCTGGCCACAATATTTTGATGCAAAAAGAAGTAGAAGTAAGGGTAGGCGATTACCTAGAAAATTCGCGGTAGAAAAAGTGAATTTAGAGGAAATAGCAAATGCGGCTAAAAAATTAGGATATGATGCTGAAATTGAAAGGAACTACAGATACTCTAGGACATGGTGGGATGATCCTGGGAGAGTTTTAATTAATTCAAAGGGGAAAAAGAAAACAAAGATATTAATTGAAATAGCTAAAGAGATTAGAAAAATACACACAAAGACCTAAATTTCCGATTATGCATGAATTTTCCTTTGCTTACAATATTTTTAAGGTTGCTGAAGCCACAGCAATTAAATATAATGCTAAAAAAATAACCGAAGTATTACTAGAAATTGGAGAATTAACACTTATAGTTCCTGAGCTACTTCAACGTTCTTTTGAAATAGCTACTAAAGGGTCAATCGCAGAAGGTGCAATTTTGAATATAACAATGACTCCTGGGAAAATCAAATGTCGTGATTGTAGTAAAATCTCAGAAGTATCATTGAATCATGAAGCACAATTAACAGGACTTCAATTATTCAAATGTTCACATTGTGGAAGTAATAATACTGAAATAATTGAAGGAAAAAAGGCAAACGTTAAAAATATCAAAATTCAAGAATAAGTTCGAATTTCGTTAAGAAACAAGGATACCGTTCAGAACTCCATGCTGTCCTGGTCTAGAACTAATTTTTACATTTCCCAATTCAGTTTCAACAATTGCACCCTTAGTTAATACGTGCCTTCGATTCAAATCTTTCGAAGCAAGATTTTCTTCAAAACCTAAGATCCTAACTTTTTGAGTTTTGTTTGTATTTGGATCGGTAACATTTATGAATTGTGAACCAAATAATTTAAGTTTAAAATTTCCCCCTAATGTACGCTGCTTCTTTTTCTTTTCTGGCCCTATTTGTGTATCGATAGTAGGACCTTCAAGTTCTCTTTGTCGCTTTTTCCTAAAATGCCTATATTTCTTACCAGTATACTTTCTTTTTGATCTTGCTTGAGAACGAGCCATTTTCTTTTACTCTAAACCAATTCAATAATTATTTTAAGGAAATATATCTTTAAAATTTTTTTAAAATCACGCGTTATTATTATTTATTAAGGCAAAATAAATATAGACAAAATTTTTATTTAACATATATCATTAATTAAGCTAAAATATATTATAGATTCTACTTTGTAGCAAAATGATGGAAAACAATAATAACCTAAACCAATTAAATCAAGAACAAATGGAAAAAATGCTCCAAACAGGTACAACCACAGTTGGAATAATAATAAAAGATGGAGTAGCAATTGCGACAGATAGTCAAGCCACAGGAGGTACCATTGTCTGGTCAAAACAAGCCAAGAAGTTATTTGAAATTAATAAATATACAGCAACAACGATAGCAGGAGGCGTGGCGGACTGTCAATATGTAGTAAATCAATTAAAAGCGTTATCTAGGTTAAAAGAAGTAGAAGAGGGGATGGTTCCTGAGCCTAAATACATTGCTAGCATTTGTCGTAACATATTATTTAGTGGTCGCTCATATTTTGTATCGCTGATGATAGTTGGGGGTTATTCATTGACAGAAAAGGTTGGAAAACTCTATGGAATTGATTTATTAGGCACATTGTACAAAGAGGATAGCTATTTATCATTTGGAAGTGGTAGTCCTTTTAGTCTTGGTGTGCTAGAAGCTGATTGGAAACCAAACATGACGAAAGCTAAAGGTATTGAACTTTTAAAAACAGCATTAACTAGTTCAAGAGAAAGAGATTCTGGTTCAGGTTATGATCTTCAAATTTGTACAATTGACAAAAATGGCTTCAAACAAGTCTAGTTAATTTTCCATTAAGTTAATCTTCTCTAATTTGAACTAAAATTTGTTTAAGTTCTTCTAAAATAAACATAAATCCGTTTAATTCTTCACATTTAGCATCAATAATAGTCCATATTAAATGTTTAAACTTAGCAATCCCACTTTCATAATAATTTTTCATATATGGAATATCTACACCACTCGGGTACGCACTTGCTGGATGAGAATGAAAAATACTTATTAATTGGAAATCTTTTGAATATTTCTTTGAGAGTTGAATTAATTTTTCATAATCATCCATCAGGAAAGCAACTGGACTTTTATGTGAGGATTCTATACACTCAAACGTATAACCGTTAAAGTAATAAGAATATTCATCTTTTCTATTGGGCTTTTGTTGTTCTAGTATTTTGCCAAAAATTAACCCACAAGCTTCATTAGGATACGCATTCTCAACACAATTTTTTATATCTTCAAAAAGTTCTTTATTAATGGTTAAGATAATATCTTTCTCAAATTTCATTTGAAATATCTCAGCCCTCCTACATTACACTATTGTTAAAGCCGCATTTAAAGCAGCTAAACGTGCATTTTCTGGATTTTCTCCCAATCCAATTATGATTACATCATTCTTTTCTAATCGCGTTTTATTATTATTTATCAAATCGCTAATATAATCAAAAACATTATCTTCAACTTTCATTTGGGTTTTTTCATTAAGATCAAGACTTTGAGAAGGAAAAATTAAATGTTTACCGTTATAAAGTAAACAAGTTGCTCCGATACCGCCAATTTTAATAGCAGCATCTCTTTGTTCAATTCCATTTGAAATTCTCTTCACTGCATTTTTAACTAAACAAAAATAAGAGTAATTATCTTCTGGTCTTACAACAATATCTTTTATTATCATTGAATTTCCTAGTTCTATAAATGGAATCTTCTCTTTAATTTTATTCAAGTATTCTGTCCCTTTCTTCTCTAGTATGTGACCCTTCTCATCACTTAATAACGTTATAAAATTTACCACTTCTTTTAATTTCTTAATAAGGGATCGAGCAGTTCCCGAACCAATCAATAATTCTTTTTGTAATCGATATCTTCCAATTCCTTCCTTGTTCTCCCCAAAGATAAATAGTGCCAATATAACATGAACTTTTTCAAAAGACGGTTTAATTGTAGTACTGTAAAAAACGGGTTCTATTTCTTCAAACATTATTACAAACAAGTATAATTAATTAATATAAGAAAAAAAAAAATATAAATCAGAATGTAATTTTATTAAATATCTAACTCCCGAAAATTCAAATTAGATCTCTATAAATCGAAATATCCGCAAAATAAAATGGCTAAAAAAGAGAATGACAAAAGTTCTTATCAACCTCATGGTTTAGTTTATTTTAAAACTGAAGAGGACAATAAAAGTAAGGCGATCGAGCGCTACAAATTTGAAACGATTGACCAAGAAGATAAAATAAAACTAATTAACGATTTTCAACCATTCAGAGGGCATTTTCAATACTCTATACTTATAGATAATCAAAGTCTTGCTCCTATTACTGAATTGAAAATTAAAGTTAAGATTCCTCAATTTTTAGCACTTTCAAGGTGTTATCCCCCCACTATTAGTGTTCATAATATCACCACCAATGAAAATTCAAATCAATTCACTCTTGAATTTGATGAATTGAATGAAAAAAGTGATAAACAAATCCATCTACATTTTATACCAAACGCGATAGATATGAGAGGAGAAATTAGAACAATAGTTACCTATGTAAATAATAAAGATATAGTACGGGTTCTTGATAGTAGACCAGCAGAAATTGTCGTTGACAACATATCCATCGAACCTAAGGTAGTTCCTTCTAGTTACATTAGAGAATTCTCCCAAACACCTGGAATTAAAAAAGCAATTAAAAGTGTTGGTATCGCTTTTGCCCAACAGCTAGATTTTGAGTTTTTTTTTGATCTTTTAGAGCAAACTTTTGTATTTAATAATTTTCAGATGGTTGCAAAGGATCCAGAGAAAAAAGTTATGTGGTTTTTTGGGACGGAAATATTAACCAAGGATGATATTCTTGCTGTTGGACAAGTAGTTTCAAATAAAATTGAAATAATTGCTTCCTCCCTTAACCCCTACATTTTAGTGTCGTTTTTAACCTTGTTCTCAAATGATTTTAAAGAAGCTCTCCTATTTAATGGTATTATACAATCTAAAGATCAAGTCTATGATTTGAATTGTAAGTATTGTGGAAGTATCCTTCCCTATTTTCCATATCAAGGGGAATCTATTGAATGTATTAAATGTAATAAAGGACAAATCGTCTGGTAAGATTAATAATTAATAACCAAATTTCTGATCTTCATATAATTCAAAAATAAAAATGCAATATATAGATATATTAAATCATCTTGCTCCATGTGGGCTTAATTGTCATAAATGTTTTGCTAATTCAGACGGTGAAATAAGAGACACAAGTATGAAACTTCAAAATTTATTAGGCTCGTTTGATATATATGCTGAAAGATTCTCTTCATTTCTCCCAATATTTAAAAAATATCCATCTTTTAAAGCACTGCTGACTTATTTAACTGAGAAGAATTGTCCAGGATGCAGGAAAGGATCTTGTTTATATCCAGATTGTGGTGTTAAAAGTTGCTACAAAGCTAAAAAAGTTGATTTTTGCTTCCAATGTGATGAGTTTCCGTGTAAAAAAACTAATTTTGATTCACATCTTGAACGAAGGTGGAAAAAAATTAATAATCGAATGAAAGAAATTGGGATTGAAGCATATTATCAAGAAACTAAAGAAAAATCAAGGTACTAATTATAATAGATTAATCATCTTTTCTTATACATCGACATTTTTATGAGTTTTATATTATAACTTTAGCTATAATCCATAAATATGATGTAAAGGCTTTTAATTTCAATGATAGAATCTCCATCGTTTTCATTTTTTGTATAAAGTCCTTGATTTTTATGTCACATATATTAAAAATTATTGTAATATTGCGTTTCGCAATTGGAATATTTTTTCCTTTTTTCCTTAATTTTTAACTTTTTTGCATAATTGGTTAGTTCTAGAAAGGATAACAATATTTATAGTTTCAATTCCGAGCAAAAATGATAATTCCATAAAAAATCGCTAACTTTCACGAGATTGATCATCTTCTGCATTCCGAATTTTGTCGTTCAATTTTTTCTATTTTATTCTCCATAAAACTATGTATGAATATAAATCTTTAAATATCTAAAAGATATATATCTATATAACAAACTCTCAAAATATAACAAATTTCAATAACAATTATCAAAAATTATAAAAAAGTGGAGGAATAAAAAATGTCCGAATATATTAGTTGGAGTCCTATTCGAAGATTAATGAAACACAATGGTGCCATTATTGTTGCTCGTGATGCAGTCGATGAATTAGTTGATTGGATGGGTCAATCAGCAGAAAAAATCACAAAAACTGCTTTAACTTTAACCAAGCATGCGAAGAGAAAGAAAGTAACTCGGGACGACATTCTTTTAGCTATTAA
>JBHLRA010000189.1:0-5589 GCA_048883045.1 Candidatus Thorarchaeota archaeon
CTTTATTGCTTTTAGTAAAGCTTTATAGGAATGTTCTGATCCATCAATCCCAATTAATATTTTTTGATAAATAATAAATCACTCTTTATGTGGTTTTTAATAAAACAGTAATTTTTTTATTAAAATACATGGTCTAGAATTTTTAAGTAAAAATGCAGTAGTTCCATAAACTGATATAAAAAACAGTTAAATGATTTCTAAAAAATAATATTTAAGCTAATAATCTTATTAAATCAATTAGTTACCAATTAAATGAAATTTCTTAATTTCTTTTAATTTTAGGATCTTGAGAATTAGTTTATTTAAATTACAAAATTGATATATAAAATTAAGAATTACTTAATTAATTAGATGATGATTAATCACCAATCTCGTGAAAACTTTGATTTCGATAAAGAACGATTAGCTACTTATGTGAATATTTTTAGTTTTCCTAGATTAGCAGGAACAGAAGGAGAAAGAAAGGCAGTTAACCTAACAGTATCTACTTTTAAAGAGAAAGGTTTTGAAACTAATCAAATATATTCTCAAAATTTTGACTTTTCAACATTTTATTCAAAAGTTATGATTAAAATAATCATACTGATGAATTTAATCTTTGTTTCAGTAATTCTTCTAATAAAGTTATTGTATCGATTTCTCACTTTTATTTCTATCTTGATTTTATTAATAATTTTTTTCTCAATGCTTAAAGCATTAAAACACCCCGAACTTAAGGGATTTTGGGAAAAATATTTTGGTAAATTCTTTAGTGCAACAAATGTTTTTGTGAAGATACCTGCAATTAATGGCTCAACTAAAAAAGTTGGAAATATAATTGTTTCGGCTCATCTAGATTCAAAATCACAAACTTTTAAAACATTTTGGAGAATTATTTTTGCTAGATTATGGTTGTTTAGTGAAATTATCCTTTTTTTATTTTATGCTATATATTTAATAGATTATCACTTTCTAACTGAACATTTGAAACAATTTGTTATATTCGTTGAAATTCTTATATTGATAAGTACAATTTTAACAGTAATCTCAAATTTTCTTTTATTAATTCTCAGGATAGGAAATAATTCTAGAGGCTCCTTGGATAATGCTACAGGTATGTCAATTGTATTTGAATTGAGTAATTTTTTTAAAAATCATCCCTTAGACAATTTCAATTTATGGTTTTGCCAATTTTCAGCCGAAGAATTAGGAACTATGGGTTCCCGTGAATTTTTAGATTTATATGAAGATGAGTTTTCTAAAGATTACACCTATCAAATTAATTTTGATATGGTTTCAGATAGGAAAAATAATAAAAATCTAATTCAATATATTAAATCTTACGGCCTTATCCCTCCAAAAAAAATTTCGCCAATTTTAAGTGATTATTTTAAAAAAGCAGCAAAAATTGAAAAAGTAGAATATAATGGATTTCATGTCTTACTTGGGGCTCACACAGATTCGGTTCCTTTCCATTTACGCAAATTTGATTCTATTGACATAACTACTAAATCTGCTGCTAATTATACTCATAGTTTAGAAGACACTCCTGATAAAGTAGACTTCCAAATCCTTCTCGAAGCCTGTAAAGTTACTCAATTACTAATAATATTACTCGATAAAAATTTAATTAACTCGTAATTAAACATGGAGCATTCTTACAAGTGGACCGAATCCCAGTATAGTTGAGATAACTGAACCAAAAAATATTTGAAGAATTATAAAAGAACTTATCATAACAGAACTGAATTTATTAGTTCTTTCATAAATAATGGAGTTCATTACCATAACAGCTAAAAATATGAAATAGGTAACAAGGCTTCCACTGATAAGAAATAATGGATTAGAAAAATAAACTAAAATACCAATATTAATCATTTCCATTAATGATGTAACTATTGTTTTAAGTGTTCGGGATCTTATAAAATCGAGTCTAGGATATACAATCTTTCTGTAAAAGATTTCCATGGCTAAATAAAAGGGATAAATTCCAAAAGTTAATATATATGACAATAAGTTTATTGGAGAAAAAAATGCAAATGGATAGGAGAGGGATAAAATAAGATATAATGATAAAAATACAGCAGAAGAAAACAAAGAATATAGAATAACATTTCTTTTAAATTGAGACTTAATTTCATTTTTCAACCTTAATTCTATGTATACACTTATTTTTTCACCTTTAACTTCAGCAGTTATTATATACTTAATTAATATGTATAGAAAATACAAAAAAAGGAAAATTAAAGGTGTATAAAGTAAAGCAGGTATTCCGATAAATTCCAACATTAGAATCCAAAGGGTTAGAAAACCTATAAAGCATAAAGAAACTATATAGAAATTTCTATCATTTAATATTTTTTTTTTTTCAAATTTTTTTACATCATCTTCTATTATAGAAGAATCTTTAATTGAAAAATATTTGAAGGAGTACTTCATGATCGCTAAAGTGGTTAAAAATAATCCTATAAAGTTCAATCCCAATAAAATGTAATTTGTAACATAAGATAATCTAATAGGACCATTAATCGTTTCAGAATCAAAAAATTTTAACTCAATCCAATAGATTGTTTCAGAAATTACCTCATCTGAAAATAAATAATGGGGTCCTCCAAATAAATGTGTTTTAATTTCAATTAGTTTACAATTTGTTAAATTTTTTGCAACCAACGCATTATTTTCAAAGGGAACAGTTTTATCGTAAATAGATTGAATGACCATTAAATTTGTGGGATTTGTTTCATTAATAATTTTAGCGGGAATATAATTCATAAATGGATTATCCTCAGTAATTCCAAAAATCTTAGCAGAAAAATTTACTAGACCTGCCCAAGTTACTGTTACCTTAAATCTATCATCTAAAGCACTATTCATTAAAGCCACCATACCCCCTAATGAATGTCCAATTATTCCAATTTGAGAAGTATTTATATTTGCAAAAAAAGACATATGAGATAATCTATCTAATAATCTAGAACAGTCTTGGGCAATAGCAGGTATATTTGTCCTGTTCATATATGGATTTGGATTTATATCTAGAATATGTCCACCACTTTCGCCATCTCCTCTATAATCAATGCTTGCTACATAAAAACCTCTCTTAGTAAATTCATTTGGTACTCTTGGATCCAAATCTCGTTGACTGCCTAATCCATGCGCGAATATAATTAATGGAGCTTTTTGTTGAAAATTCAATTCTTTAATCGGATAGTATAAATTTGCATAAAGTGTAGCATTAGATGATTCAAAAATAACTCTATCGTAATTTATATAGCTTTCAAATTTAAAACCAAATAAGGAACTTACTGAAATTATAAAAAATATAATTGAGGATATCAAAAACCAGTGATGCTTCCATTTTCTTCTTATATTTTTCATATAATTATATCATTTGAATACATTATTTTTTCTTATTAAATTTCTGGAACAATTATTCTTATAATCATATCCCACGTATTTTAAAAATAGTAATAAAAACTAAAAAAAGATTGACATTATGGTTTGAAATTTATTTTTAAAATTTTGATTTGAAATTAAGAATCTTAACAAAATTCCAATTTTACTTAATTCGTCTAAATCAATACTGAAGGTTTTTTTATAATTTTTAAAGCACAGACTTATCTAATTACTTTAGAATAGAATAGTAGTAAAATAATAAAATGTGATTTAAAATGTATAATAAAATATTAGTTGGTATTGATGACTCTTCAGAATCAATTGATGCCGTTAAAAGGGCAATCGATATTGGAAAAGAATATAATAGTAAAGTGATTATATTTCATTCTATATTTCACCATTTGACTGAAATTAGTACAGGATTCTCACTTACTCCATCTTCAAATATTTTAATGTCTATATTGCCTCGTGACGACTATATTTATCTCGGAAAGAAACTTTTGAAGAAAGTTAAAAATCTTTTTAAAGAACACAATTTAATTGTTGAGACAAGATTAATTTCAGATATGACTCCTGAAGATTATATTAAAAAGGTTACATCAGAAGAATACTTCGATTTGGTAATACTAGGATTTAGAGGAAAACATTCAAGATTAAGACGAGCAATTTTAACACCAGTTCCAGACAAAATAATCAATACTGCTGATTGTGATGTATTAATTGTAAGATAAATTTCATTTTTGAAATATTTACTCGAAAATAGATAAATCTCTATTAGAATGGTGATTTAATATTAAAATTGGTAAGATAAGAGGAATTGTAATTTCTTTACACATTAGCACATTACTAATTGTGGGGTTAGTAGGTTTTTATGCTGCTGATTTCTACGCCAATCTTATTCCAGGAAGTAGTATATTTGATTTATTCATAGTTGGTTTAATTAATGGTCTAATTATATTGTTTTCTATTTTAATTCATGAGTTAACACATTCTTTAATTGCGCAGAAGTATGGTTTAAAAGTTTCAGAAATTGAGTTATATCTCTTTGGTGGCGTTTCAAAGATAGAACAGGAGCCTATTAATCCAAAAAGCGAGTTTGTAATTTCTATTTTCGGTCCAATTTCTAGCATATTAATTGGTGTTATTTTTTTAGGTTTTTTATATTTAGTACCGTTCACAATTCCTCCTATTCTTTGGGTTACTTTTTTCTATTCTGGAATAACAAATATAGGACTTGGATTATTTAATTTGATTCCAGCATATCCTATTGATGGTGGAAGGGCTCTTCGAGCAATATTATGGAATAAAAGACATGATATGCTTTCTGCTACAAAAACAGC
This sequence comes from Candidatus Thorarchaeota archaeon, assembly GCA_048883045.1. Classification (GTDB taxonomy): domain Archaea; phylum Asgardarchaeota; class Lokiarchaeia; order Sigyniarchaeales; family SOKP01; genus Loki-b32. The sequence goes on from JBHLRA010000189.1 coordinate 4,716, forward strand.
ATCCAAAATCGGAAGTTATGTAGCATATGGATTAATGGCTTATGGATTTATTTCGATGTTTTTTCTTGGATTTTTGAATAGTTTATGGCTGATAATAATTGCTTCATTTCTAAATAACCAATCGAGACATGCATATTATCAAACTCTTAATGAACTTACTTTATCAAACGTAAGGGCTAAAGAATTAATAAGAATTGCTGATGTTGCAATACCATTTAATAAAACGATAAATGAAGCTATTACTAATTATTTTCTTCCATATAAAAAAGTGTATTTTCCAGTTATACAAGGAGGAAATGTTGTTGGAATTATACATCTTGAAGACATAAAAAAGGTTCCAATAGATCAGAGGAATGAGATTATTGTTGGATATCAAATGAAAAAAATATCACAATTTCCAATACTAAGTCAAAATAAAACAGGAAAGGATGTGTTAATGAAGTTACATCAAATGAGAGATAGACCACATTTAATAATTGTTAAAGATCTAAATGAAAATGAGATTATTGGGTATATAGGAGAGGATGATATTTTAACATCTTTAAAGTATCTCCAAAATAAAATTTAGGAGGTGATTGTGTTGAGATTTATATTAAAATTATTTGATAGAAAGACTATTTTTGAACATACTAGAGAAGTTGGATTTTCTATATTACAAAATAGAGCATCACTTACAACAGGTATTATAACATTTACAATCTTTCTTATAATCTGGTTGAGTTGCGGATTGATATTAGCATATTGGGTTAAAAATGACTTAAAAAAAAGAAATTTAAAAAGTCTTAGTACGTTTTTTTTTATACTATTAACTAGCTTTATTGGATTTATGATTTATATTATTACTAATCGTGGTGAAAGAGGAATTTTAGAAAAT
>JBHLRA010000190.1:0-5568 GCA_048883045.1 Candidatus Thorarchaeota archaeon
TTACCCTATTTTATTTAAAGTCTAATTTACTTTTGGAATTCTTTTGGAATTTGGACCGCAAATTTACAGAGTACACCTCCAGAGAGAGGTGTTTCAATTGGTTCTACCTCTGTTGGTTGGTCAAAAATTACATCCCAGTATTTTTTTGTATATCCTGCGCTGCAATGACAGAAAATAGAGGATATTTCTTTAGCATTACCATTTTTAATAGCGCTTCGTATCCAAGGACAATAACAACTATAATACCCTTTCATTTTATTATCATCTGCTTGTAGATGTTTCTTTGTTTGATAAGGCATTTTTGTTTCAATAATTTTATCTCCTTCTCTTATTCCAGGATTTATTGATGGTGTAGTTTTGATAAATTCAATTACATCATTATCTATATATTGGGCAAATTCTAGAGTTCCCTCCTGTTGATGTTTTCGCAGGCGTTCAATTAATTCTTGCTTTTTTTTTCTTAAAAATTCATCAATATCATTTATTCTTAAGAAATCTTCTCTATCTTTTTTAAGATCCCCAGGTCGACCATGTAAGCATGGTTTTAATAGTTCTATAGTCTTTTCTTCTCCAATCTTCTTTCTCAATCTATCCAAAACTATTTTAGTAAATTCTGGTTTTTTTTCAGGATGAATTCCTAATGGGGGAATTTTAAGATCTTTAAAAATTTCATCTTGTATTTGTTCGCCATGTTTTTCAGCAACCCTTTGATAAAGATTATCCATTGCATTATAAGATTCTGAGATATCAATAATTTCTATTATATAATCATAATTTTTTATGAAATTAGCATAATTAATTAATGCTCTTAAAAAATCTAATACCTCTTCACTTCGTATTTCCGCTAAATAATCTGAATATTTAATGATTTTTCCACGGGGAATTGTATCAATATCATTATTATGTTTTTTAAGAAAGGTTTGAAATTCATTTAATTTAGATAAAAATATATCCGCTTGTTCTTGAGGTATTTTGTTATCTAAGAGATACTTTAAGAATGCATCCTGGTTCAAATTACATTACCCATAAATGAAATTATAATTAAATAAGTTGGATAGACTAAAAGTATATTTCTTTTTAAGGAGATCTATTCAAAGATATAGATAGATTGATTAATTTGATTATTCAAAATATCATGATTTTTTATTTGAATATTGTATTTTTATTTCTTAAGCAATCTTGTTGTGAACATAGAACCTTTGTTTCTTCCTTCAGAATCTAAAAGAATTTAGAATTTACAAATTTAATTTTTATATACAAGTTTCTTATAAATATTAATTAAAATTTATTCAAAAACGAATTTTTGAGAAATATGTGGAAACTAAAAATTGGTTTACCTTGGAAAATTAAAATTCCTTTATATTCAATTATAATTGCGATTATATTGATGATTATAATTGGTACAATTGGGACTTTAGAACCATTTGGTGCTGGGACAAGAAACTTTACTTTTTTCTTTGAAATCGTCATCTCTATATTCCTTTTTATTGGAATATTTGAAGGAATACATTTGGTACTTCTTGAAGTGTTCTTAGTGAAAAAAGAATCAAGAGGTCTAAAAGCTAAACTTTTAAATGGTTTCAAGAAGTTTGTTACGGTTCTATTTACTCTAATAATATCGCTTGTTTCTCTGTTGGGAGTAATGCTAACATATTATGCAATCCGGCTTCCGCCATCATTTAACGTTGATCCAGAACTTCAATTAGAGAATTGGACGATAATACCCTCGGGGAGTGATTTAACAAAACATCATAAATCCAATACCGAATTATTCTATTGGAATAGTGAATTTTATCTTGTCTATCAATCTTCTAAATGGCATCTTCAAGATATAAATGGTGAATTAGTTGTTGCTAAATCTCCTGATGCAACAGCAGGAAGTTGGGAAACTGTAGCTACTATAAAAGGTCCAGGACAAAATGATGTAAGAGATCCTTTATTAACAGATATAAATGGTACTTTATTCTTATATTTCTTGCCAAATTTTCAGTTTGATCCAAGTCCAAATTGGACTTTTTATAGCTCGAGTATAGATGGTGAAAATTGGTCAGAACCGGAACAAATATTTGTTAACGTGTCTCATGGAATAACTTGGCAACTTGAGGGTGGTTGGCATTTTGGTAGACAAGAACCAATAACCAATGATAATATTACTTGGTATACTATGGCTAGTAATGAAGATGAGGATAATCCTGCAACATTGTTATTAGGAACTAATGATGGTATTAATTGGAAAGAAGTATCTATAGTTTATGACACTTTTTTCAGTGATGAAGCATGTATGACATTTCTACCAAATGGTGAAATTATAGCTACACTTCGAGTAAGTTCTGTTAGCACGTGGGAAGGCTATCTATTTGGTACCCCTCATGCGTGTACTATAATAGCTACATCATATAATAATCATTTAAATTGGTCACATGCTGCAGACTTCCAAACTCGATTGGATGGTGCCACAATTTTCACCTTAGACAATGGAAAAAGAGTTTTCGCAGCTGGTCGTAATCATCTCGGACCAAGTATCGACCTAGGTAATCACGTAAGCAAAAAGCGTACATCAATTTATGAAGTTAAACAAGATCGGCTCATTCATCTTTTTGATCTCCCAAGTAATGGTGATACAGCATATACTGGTGTGGTATTAAAAGATGATGATATCTACATTAGTTACTATACATGTCCTATTAATCATGATTATCCATGGATTGTTGGGATAATGTTGTTGACAAACACCGAAATAAGAATGGCTAAATTCAGTGCCACTGGATTATTACAATATGCAGACCAGATTGGAGGTGGTTAATATATCTGAAAAACAAGAAAGTAAAAAAGAGTTAACTCAAAAGCAAAAATTCATTTTAGATATTATAATTATGATTCTTGTCGGTTTACTCGTGATTGTTCCATTTATTTTATTTGAATATCACTTTTTCATATGAGGAGGAGGAAAATATAAAATGAATCGTAAGGAAATGTGGAAATCATTAAAGGAAAATAAATGGACAATATGGAAATATTTCAAAATCATCTACTGGACAGTGATTTTCATCATAGCATTGATTTTTATTCTACACGTAGCTATCTCCTTAATGTTTTAACGAATATTATAACATATAAAAAAAATGTTTTTATACAAAAGGATATCAATTTCATATAAAACCAAGAAATAGAAGTGAAAAAAGATGGTCCATTGTCATGAAATGAAAGAAGGAGATAAATACGTTTGTGAGGATTGCGGACTTGAATTTACAGTCACAAAAGGATGTGACTGTGCTGATGAAAGTGCCTGCTCGGATATGGGCTTTACCTGCTGTGGAGAAACAATGAAGAAGGTATAATTTATTTATTATTTTTTTTATTCTTTTGCTTTTTTTCCCAAATTTAAGCCACAGCTTGTACAAAATTTATCCTGTATATTAGTAATTTCAATTCCACAACTCAGATAATATTTAATCTCGCCTGTTGTATTTAACACATTTTGAAACATTGAATTATAAGAAAAAAAAGAAAGTTTTATATAAATTTATATTCAACTAAAGAATCAGCAATTCTAATTAGCTATGCTTAATTGAAACGTTTATTATCTTATATGAATTATAAATAATTAATCTAAAATTCATAACAAATAAGAAAGAAAATGAGTCTACCATCAAAAAAAGCTATACAAGTAGATGAAAATACTGTAGATTATGAGTACAAGATGTTAAATCATGTTATGCAGCTTAGATACCATGAAGATAAGTGCATTGAATGTGGGTTCTGTAATAGAGTTTGCCCTGTCACGGTTTCAATTTACGACGAACCACTGAAAAAGACAGCAATAGGTACCCCAAAGTTTATGAAGATCCAATCTGATAAAAAGATCGTGGTTGACACGGAGAAGTGTGTCTGGTGTGGTTGTTGCACTTGGATCTGTCCTGGTTATACCTTAGAACTTTACATTAATGGCGAGAAAAAACTTAATGTGGTTGAAAATGGTTCTCTTCCTGAATTTGAAGAAGAAGTGAGAACATTAGAAAACGGACAAAAAGTACGTAAGGTTGTTGAAGGTTCCATTACAATTACATGTAATGAGAAGGATACAAAAGTATTAGATGCTTTTTGTGATGAGTGTGCTGTAAGCGCAATGGAGAGAAAAGGAAAAGAAATTGAAGTGGATCGTGATAAATGTATACTTTGTTTTAAATGCACTGAAGCCGCTGAGAACTATGACAATATAAGCGTCGAAGTACACCGTGATAGATTTAAAAATATTAAAGGAGAGCCTTCTTCCGTTTGGAATGGCATCATGCTACGAGTACTTGGAAAGGAAGGAAAAGTGAAAGGTATATTGAGTAGAAGCCAAAATAAACTTGCGGATGCTGTAATGCGATTAATGGGAAAAGAATTCGAGGAAGAAGAGGAAGCCTAAAACTTCAGTTTTTTATATTATTTCTATTATCTACTCCTAAATATCTATTATTTGTATAACTTATTTTGTTGAAATGCGTTAATAATTTTATTAATTCGATTTTTAATATTTTTTTTATACATCAAATCCGTGTTGGGTAGGATATAAAATGCATCATCTCTCATTGCTTGAAATACAATCTCACCTACTTTGTCAGGTGAGAGTCCCGCTTCAAACATTCGACGAATAAAATCGAATGTGGATTTAGAATCTGGATATTTTTTAATCATTTTTTCAGTAGCAGGCATATAATCTGGACTTCGATATTCAGCAGGACGATTTCGTTCACAATCCATAATGGTAGTATTTACAAATGATGGACAGAGAACAGAAACTTTTATTTTTGCGTTTGCTTGTTCAAGTTCTTTTACTAAAGCTTCAGATAGGGCAATAATAGCGTGTTTAGTAGCACCGTAAATCCCATTTCCTGCATCACCTGACATAAGCCCTGCAAGAGAAGCTGTATTCACTATATGGCACTCATTATGTTGTTTAAGCATAATAGGGACAAAATTACGAATCCCATGGATTACACCCCAAAAGTTTACATTAATAATCCATTGCCAATCGGATAGAGAATGGTCCCACATTGGTCCAGGTAAAATAACTCCAGCATTATTACATAATAGATGTACTTTCCCAAAAGTATCGATTGCTCTTTGTGCTAATTTTTCAACATCTTCTGCTTTTGTAACATCTGTTATTACAGATAATATATTTGCCCCTAAGTCCTTTAATTCACTTTCAGCTTTAGATAATGCATCTACTTCAATATCAGCAAGTACTACACTCATTCCTTCCTTGACAGCAGTATTTGCAAGGCCACGTCCAATTCCATTCGCACCGCCAGTAATAACAGCTACTTTATCTTTAAACTCCTTCATAAGAAACCATTCTTTAATTGTTAGTTTCAAAATCTAACATTGGATATTAATAAAATATGCTAAGATAATTATTAACATTTTTGTTGAAAAAATTATTATCCTATTCTTATTTACATTTTTATCCCCATAAAATTCCCAATACATTATTCTTTGATGGGGAAAAATATAAAACTAAAAAATTAAAAAACTATCTACCACATATTTAGATTGTCATTTCTAACTAAATTTAAAAAA
>JBHLRA010000191.1:0-5509 GCA_048883045.1 Candidatus Thorarchaeota archaeon
AGTATTTAAGCAAAATTATTTAACTACAGATGTTATGAAGACGGTAGAGACTTTTTCTCATATCTACGCTTGAATCAGAAAAGAATTAGTATGTGTTTAGAAATAGTATTTTGTGCGATATCTCGAAAAAAAATTAACATTAGCAGGTTTAATTTAATATTAAAAAAGTATAGGTTTCTATGGTGATTCAGAGTTATGTTGTCGGTAAATCAATATCTCTGAATTAAAATAATCTCTATAATAATCTGTTTTAATTTTTTAGGTTTTCATCAGATACTTTAGAATCTACTTATACTTAATTTATTTTGACTAACAGCATTATTCTTAAATTATTTTAAAATAATATATATTATAGGAAACTTTAATTTCGCTACAAATTTTTTCTCAATAAATACCTAATTAGGGTTTATATTTTGAAAGGAATTGTTATTCTAAATCTGGATAAAAAATCGGAATTATCAATAGATTTTGAATACCCACAGAATATTTCAAACGAATTAGGTGTAACCAACTCAATGTTAGCAACTGTTTTTGATGAACATAAAAGAGTAATGAATAAACCCAATTATCTCGAAATGCAAATAAAGCGTGACCTTAGTGTAGCGAGTTTTTTTACTGGGCATTCCTCTAAATATTTTATTGGGAAAGGAGATCATGTAATAACATTATTTCTTTCTGATGAGGATATTCTTCCAAGAAATTTTGAAGGTCAAGTAAGAAGAATTGCGTTTGAATTATTACCTAAAAGAAAGGAGAAAGAGTTTAAAGAATTATTTATTAAGTCTTATGAATTATTGGAAAAAGGAGAACTTGATGCTTATTGGCAGGAAAGGGAAGAATACCAAGAAGAAATTGTAGAAAAAAAAGAAAAAATTGATGATCTAGCTCAAAAAGTCTCTTTATTAGTTTCAGACAGATCAGAACATCTTAGAAACGTTGAAGCCTTAAAAAATGAAGTCACAGGATTATACTCAAAATTAGAGAATTGGAGTAGTGAGATGGCAGAATTAAATGAATATAATGCATCATTGACTTCAAAAAATAGAGAACTAACACGATTAACTAATGTACAAAAATTAGCATTGGATCAGAAGGAAGAACGAATCAACAATCTTTTAGCAAAATTAGGTGATACTGCCGAAATTGAAAAAGGAGCTCAACAATTGTTAGTAGAAATTAAAAAAATTAAGAAGGAAAATGAAGTTTTAAAAAAAGAAATTGAAAACTTAAATGAAACAAATAAAAATCTAAAATTCCAATTACTTAAAGTAAAAAGGGAAAGTGATTCGATTCCGGAGTTAGAACTCGAGATAAACAAATTGAAAGATAAAATTCTGGGGGTTTCTAACGAAAAGGATAATTTAAGAAGATTACTAACGGATTTACAAAATGATATAAAAATTGTGCGAGAAGAGCGCGATCGCTATTATAAAATTGTGAAAGGAAGTAAACCTTTCTAACATAGATTCAATTCTATTTATTTTTAAAAAAATTATGACTTCTTTAAGTATTCAGCAAGAAAATTAAGATTCCTCTCCAAACGCGGGGTTTCCCAAGACTGAAAATCATTTGAAAAATCCTCTCTTTTTATTTGAGTAAGATCCTCTCCTGCTTGAATCTTCTTTTTTGCTAAATCAACTATTTCTTTAATATATTTATTTTCTAATGAAAACTCATCTTTAGTTGCCAATGTTCCATGCCCAGGAACAACAACTTTAAAATCAAGAGTTATTATTTCATTATTAGTAGATATCCATCCTTCAGGGTCACCCGAACCTAACCATGGCTCACTCCTCGCAAATAAGAGATCTCCAGCGAAAAGTACTCTTTCTTCTGGGATATAAACAATAACATCACCATCGGTATGTGCTTTACTAAATGTCCGCATATGAATATTAGATTTATCTCCATGTATTACACAACCTTCTTTAAAAGTTATATTAGGTTCTCGAAGAGAAAAATTCTCTGCGCGAATAACTTTCAGAAATTTAAGATCATTTTCAATCTCTTTCCTTTTATTTACATCTATTTCAGTCTTAAGGGATTCTTCCATCTCACTTAAATCCATTGTTTTTAACTCTTCAAGGCTCTTTCTCCCTTCTGTTTGAATATTCCTTAGTGTTCGATCAGATGTCATAATTTGAGTCGACAAATCAAATAATGAGGTTCCCATAAGATGATCCATGTGATAATGGGTTATAACAATAAAATTTGGTTCTTTTTGAGTATATTCAACTATAGCTTTTTTTAAATCCTTCCCTGCATTTACATTACCCGTGGTGTCGATCATTATCAAATAATCTCCAATATCGATAAATCCAGCATTTCCACCCATACCTGAATTTTCTTTAGAAATCGCTGCATAAGCACTCTCTGAGAGTTTATATAAATCAAAAAATTCAGAATCAAAAGCTAATTTTTTAACAAAATCAAACGACATAAACTTTCATAGAATAGACACTTGAAAAAGCTTTCGTAATTTTTTTCTACGTTAAACTAGTTAATTATGGGGAACATAGATTAGGAGATATAAGAAGAATAATTATCAATAAAAAATCAACTTAAAATGATACCCTTGAAGATTTTAGTAAAAGTGATAAAATTTTTATTAATAAAATAAAGATCAAAAGGGTTACGTCTTTTTAAGATAAGCATATAATAGGGAATATCACTTTCTTCGAATATTATTGGTTTGAATAAATAGTGGTTTCCAGATTTTCTAACCATTATTTGATCTTTTTGTTCCTCTAAATCCATTTCTGTAAAAACATCATTTAAAGTTAGAAAATAGGCAATTGTTTTACTTAGAAGTTTGTTAGACTCATTATCATTAAAATAGGAACCTAAAATAATTGAATGCTTATCAATTATTATTAATCCCTCGCAATCTAACTTTCGCGCAAACTCTTCAATAGTCTTTTGTAATAATTCTGATTTTGGATATAACTCTAGTAAGATTTCTGATATTGCACTCATTATTGAGTAAGGTTCATATATTGATGTATAAAAATAATGAATATTTTCATAATCCAATGTTTCTTGTATTTCTTTCTTTAGCTCATTTATTTGTTTTTCAATTACTATTTTAATGCTCTTTATTAATTTAGGATCATATTTGTGAAAAAAAATATTTAGAGGCGGTTTAATTTTTAATTCTTTAAACTTGTTGACCACATCATATAAATAACTCATTGACTCAAGAATACGAGTTTTATCCAAAATATCTATTACATATACTGCAATTTCTGTATTATCAAAATATTTACCAGGATTCTTTATATAAGAAATAAGATAACTCTTTTGTCCTCCCAAGTCCCATTCACTTATTTGTCTTCCTAATAATGTAAAGCTTGTTCTCTTGACACTTTTAGTAGGCTCTATATTGATGATTTTTGATAATTCTCTACTAAGAGTTAATATAATACTAGTTTTACCCGCACCATCTAATCCAGTAAATAAAATTTTATATGGCTCACTATTATTTTCTCTATTCTTATTATATATTAATTCTGAGTTTTCCATTTGAATTTCACTTTCTCGATTTAAAAAGAATGATATGAATTATCCCAATTTTTAGATAAATATTTGATAAATTTTATTATAAAACTTAAACAGATAATTTGGTATTTAAATATTGTTAAGTTATAATACTAGGTTTTTAAATATCTTTAACTTTAGTAAAATGTTCCTTTAAAACTGAAGGTTATTTAAACCAAATTTGATATTAATTACAATTTTTATAAAATACTTTATTTCAAGATGGAACTAAATTCCTTTTATTGAATAATAACAAGAGTAAAATTTATTGTGAATAGATCTTAATCAGGTGTGAGTGAATCGAGATCAGACAAATCTAAGCCACTATCCATCACTTCGACAGTCTCTGACAGAAATTCATCTAAAATATCTTTTAATTCATCCCCAGATCTCTTTAAAATCAATCTAATTAAACCAATATTAATGTCTGGATCTGAGATTAGTGTGAGGACACCTTTAGGACCACAACTAGAAGCAAAAATCTTACCACCTCCAAATTCTGATGTCACTATTTCAAGATTGCCTAATTCCAGATTCTTACCTTGCTCCTCACTAGCGCAGAAAACAGCGCTTGCAATTGCGCCGATTCCATCAACATCAGCAGGAAAGTATGAGAATTTAGAGACACTTGCAATGGTTAAACCCGTTCTATCAACCAATATAACCTTTTTAATACCACTCTCGCTCTTAATAATCTTACTGAGAATATTATCGAAACTTTTGGTGTCAATACTCATCGTTACACACCTTTTTTATCTTTATTTTTTGTTATTATAATAATAATATATTCTTCAATCTTTAAAACTATTATAATTATAATGTTTTGAATTTATAAAATTATCTTTTTAAAATCTGTCATCTGAAAATTAGGAGATTGAAATTTCTATATGTAAGTTTTAGTGATTAGTATATTAAGATCCTAATAATTTTAATGGAAGATTATTTTTTTAAATTATCAAAATGTAAGTTTAATCTTAAATGAAATTAAAATAGAGAACAGCTTTTATACAAGGTTATTATTCATGAGAAATGATGTAGAACAGAGATTACACCGAGTTATGATAAAGATAGATAGAAAAAATATACTATGTCCCAATGCAAATAACTGTATAAATGCTGAAAATTGTAATAGATGCAATAAATTTTATCATAAATGTGCAATTTTCACGAATTTCATTTCGGATTCTAAACATCTAAAGAGGTAATAGATTGTGGATTTAGGTCTTAAAAATAAGGTTGCTTTAGTATTAGCGTCAAGTAAAGGATTAGGATTGGCATGTGCTAGTAAACTTTATGTTGAAGGAGCTAATGTGGTAATTTGTAGTCGGTCTAAAGATAATTTGAAGATTGCTAAAAATAAGATTGAATCCTTAGAATCATTAAACCATAATAACAGAGTTTTTCCTATAGTTGCAGATTTATTGTATGAAGATCAAATAAAAGATCTCGTAAAGCATACTTTAAGTAAATTTGGTCGGATAGATATACTAATTCACAATGCTGGAGGACCTCCTTCAGGTCCGATTGATGAAATAACTAAAGATGATTGGTCAAATTCAATTAATCTAAATTTGCGTTCATTTATTCATGTAACAGATTTAATTCTACCTATCATGAAAAAACAAAATAGTGGACGAATTATTGCAATTACTTCTGTATCTGTTAAACAACCTTTAGATCATTTGGTACTTTCTAATACTACTCGCTTAGGAGTTGTTGGATTTGCCAAAACGTTAGCTAATGAATACGGAAAATATAATATTTTGGTAAATGTTGTATGTCCTGGACCAACTCTAACGGATCGTATGAAAGAATTAATAAATAAGACTGTTCAAGATACTGGAAGATCATATGAGGAAGTTGAAAAAACATGGATTAACCCGATACCTCTAGGACGATTAGGAAAGCCAGAGGAACTTGCTAATTTAGTAGTGTTTCTAGCTTCTGATAAAGCGAGTTATATTACAGGTAC
>JBHLRA010000192.1:0-5473 GCA_048883045.1 Candidatus Thorarchaeota archaeon
TCCATAAAGGCTTTTACTTCTTTTATATATCCATTTCTCTCATTAGAATAAGGATTAAGAATTTTTACTTTAAAATCATCATTTCTATTTGATAATATATTTATATTTCCATCACCAGTATGTAAATCAAAATCTAAAATAAAGGCGGATTTGATTTTATTTTCAGAAAATAGTTTTAATAAACTTATACTTATATTGTTAAAATAACAAAATCCCCAGCAAGAATCTGCTGAAGCATGATGACCAGGAGGTCTGATAACAGCAAATGTAGGATGCCTATTATATCCTTCTTCTGCTGCCAAAATTGCTCCTCCTGCTGCTAATGAAGCTAGCTCATATAATAAACTATCTTTTTTTATGTTTTGAACATGTCTATGTGTATGAGCTCTCAAAATATCTTCTTCTGTCGCAGGATTAGGAGTAATAATTTCATATTCGTTATTTTCTGAAATCTTTTTCATTATTCCTTCTAATCGTCCTGGAGAAGCAGCAGGATCCCAAGCATATTCAGAATTATAATATTTTTCATGAAATACAATTTTCATAGTTTTATCACCCGCTTATAATTACACTTAAAAAAACATATGATGAATAATAATTTAATCAATATATTAGATTTACTAACTTTTTTATAATATAAGAAAATGCTCGAAGAAAATGATATATATCGTGAGTTGCAGATACATTTAGATCAATTTCCAGTAGGATTTCCTGCTACAACTACTGGGATTGAATTAAAAGTTTTAAAGCACCTCTTTTCAGAAGAAGAAGCCTTGATAGCAACCAAATTAGACTGGTCATATGATACTCTGGAGAATATTTACGAAAAATTTGAAGAGAAGAACATTTCAAAAGAACTATTAGAAGATTCTCTTAATGATATGATTAAAAAGGGTACATTAAAATATAAAACTGAAAATGATAAAAAATTATATGCAAATATCCCATTAGTCGTAGGAATTTTTGAATATCAAGTTAATAAGCTCACGAAAGAATTTTTTGAAGATTTTGATGAATATTTGGTATCTGCATTTGGAGCAGAGTTGTTAGGTACAAAAATCTCTCAATTTCGTACTATTCCTATACAACAAAGCATCACCCCAGAAAATTATATAGCAAATTACGATGAAGTAAAACAAATAATTCAAAATGCTGAGGAACCATTGGTGGTAGCTAATTGCGTTTGTCGTCAGAGTAAAGAACTTTATGACCAACCTTGTAAACAAACTTCTTTACGCGAAACTTGTTTTTATTTTGGAAAAACCGGTCAATTATTTCTAGACCAAGGATGGGCTCGTCAAGTGAGTCGAGATGAAATTTTAGAAATTATGCAGAAAGCCGAGAGCGATGGACTAGTTTTTCAATCAGGAAATACAGTAAATCCAGAATTTATATGTAGCTGCTGTGGATGTTGTTGTGCGATTCTTACTAAATTGCAGAGACTTCCACGCCCATCCAGAGTTATTTCAAGTAATTTTCATGCTGAGATTAATCCTGATTTATGTGTTGGGTGTGGAACATGCGTCGAACATTGTCTAATAAATTCAATTAAACTAAAAGACAATTTAGCAAGTATAATACTTAAACGATGCATTGGATGTGGAGTTTGTGTACCGAATTGTCCTGAAGGAGCAATCCATCTTAAAAAGAAAGAAGAAGAAATGAAACCTCCTTCATCGCAACATGAATTATTTTCTCAAATCATGAATAAGAAACAACAATTAAGAAAGAAGAATAAGTAGAACGTTATTAATGTAAGAATTAAATATTTCATTCACTTATATAATTTAAAACTTCGGAAATGGAAAAAAATTTATCTTCTAAAACCTTAAACATTTCGAATATTTCACATGAAATTTAGGAAAAATCTAATCAAATTCCTTAACGTTGTTCCAAAAAATTTAAATTTTACTGATTTTGCTTTATATATATCATTTGTTATTATTTTATAACAAAAATTCAGAAAATTAATCGTTAATATTATATTAGCGATACATTATATTAGCTATATATTTATTAGATCGACTTACGACATGTAACATAAAGTAATTAAAAAAAGGGTTATAGCATATGATATCTATTTCTCAAGATTCCTTTAAGAAAAAACATAACGTTTCATTCCTCATAATTTCCATTATATTCATTTTAATCTTCACTATACCAAATAATTCACCAAATTTTTTTGCTAAAAATTACGAAGAAAATAATTTGTATGATTTTGATAATCCTAAACTTTCTTCAAACGGACCTATTTCTAAACCCTTATTAATTACTCAACATTCTACCATCTCTAATACTATTTTTCCCTCTTCCTTACCAAAGAATATTAGTTTCACCTTATTAGAAGATTGGACCTCTCAAAATGTAACAATAAATTATAATGAAGTATCTCATCAAAAAGACTGGGTAATTAATGGTTCTTTTGAACAAGGAGAAGATCCATGGGAATATGATAGTTCTGATCCCTCTAAAATAATTAAATTGTCTTGGCAACCTGAAAACGTTCAAATTGAAGTACAAAAAAACGTTGTCAATCTTCCTAAAGGTTCTTTTGGGTATTTTGAAGAAAATTTTACGATCCCTGAACCTCTTGCTTCCGATTCAATAGTAACTTTATCTATGGATTATTTGTACTCATTAGCTGTAGGAGGAACTGAATTAATTGATTTAGTTGCTTTTATTTCAATTGATATTGCAGGAATAAACAAAAATACCAGTACAAGTTTCATAGATTTAGTTGAAGATAGTTGGACAAAAATGAGTATTAATTATGATCTTAATTTGGCTGGACAAGAACTTCCCAATAATGTTACAATAAGAGCAGGTATATTTGCTGTTAATGAAACATTAAACACGGGATCGAAGGAACACTATCTTTCAATCGATAACATTCAATGTATAATTCGGACTAAACCTAACCAGCCAAACCTACTAATAGCAAAGGATACTGAATTTGGTATAGAATACCCTTATGAAAATATTACTTATGGTAAAGGAAAAACTTTCATTGATGTAGAAAGAAATCGCTCTCAAACTAGTGATATTAAATTCACTATCTCAAAAAATTCAACTGTTACTGATGAATTGGAAATTTACAACATAACTATTACCTCGGAGGCAGTTAAAATATTCAATTCAACTATTGATGGATTAGATGGTTCTATATATACAACTAATGATCAAGTAAATTGGCAGACTGAGTGTTCTTTTTCAATTCCTTATAATTATTTAAATAATTGGGCTGAAATAAACAAACCTACTGATTGGAATATCACTTCTATATTAGATGGATACAGTGTAGAGAAAAAAGAAAGTTGCGAGGGGATTGGACTAGGATCTACTAGACTATTAATACCAGAGGATATCCTAGCGCCAGGATTATGGAAAATTACAGCAGATAGTCTAAATTACATTTCTCATGGAAGTATCAATCTTTGGAATGGAACTGATTATATTCAAAAGTCAAAGTTTGCTTTTGGAGACTTTTTTCAAATTACTGCAACCCTAAATAACACAATAGCTTATCAGAATACCTACATAAATTGTACTATCCAATATCCTAATGGAACTCTTTATTGGAAAAGTAGTAAAGAGTTAATCTCCCATGATGTTACATTTGGTGATTTTATTGTTGGAAAAAACATGACAATTGGTATGTATAAAGTGATGTTATTATGGACAAATAACCAGTCATATCTAAAATGTGAAAAAGTTGGTTATTCTGAATTAAATTTTATTGTTTGGCATCATACTAATCTGACAGCTGTAGATTCATATATAGAGACAGTTTCTGGGGATCCACTTTTGATAAAAATTAATTTCACTGATTATGATGAAAATACATATATTGATTTTGCATCAATTACCTATAATTCAACTTTACCGGGTGAAATTTCGGGAGTTATGGCTTATCTTGGATCAGGAATTTATGTTGCTGATATAGACACAAGTTCGATAACTGTAGGAGATTATTATTTCTCTTTTAATGCTTCAAAAGATTATTTTGAAAATCAATCTATTAGGAACTTAATTCAAATAAAGATTATTTATCAACAGATTGCTATAGAGGTTCCTAGCGCAGTAATTAATGCCAATGCAAATAGTTACGCAATTTGTAATATTAATATAACAGGAGCACTTACTCATACTTTAATAGGTGGCAGAACTAATATTTCAACTGATTGGCATAAACCATATGAAATAAAAAACGGTACTTTCGAAGGCACTTATATTATCAATTTTTCAACATACAACGTACCAACTCAAGGTAACCTTGAAACTTTTACGATTAAGATATTTGCAAATAAAAGCTCTTATGGTTCTACATCTGCTTTTATATCATTAACAGTGCATCCTATAGCAACAAAAGCAAATGTTAATGAAACTCTAATTGATGTTTATTTTAATGAGAATTTCTATTTAGAAGTGAATTATTTAGTTGAAGAATCAAGCGATGTTATTACAGGAGCTACATTAAATATCACATGGCCTTCATTTTATGACGTCGAACTAACACCTATTGGATTTATTATAAATTTTTCAACTGAAGGGCTTTCTATAGGTGTTTATAGCATATTAATTCAGTTAGATCATCCCGGATTTGAAACCGCTTTAAAAAGTGTTTATGTGAATGTAATACCAAAGTCTACAACATTAGAAATTTATTTAAATCAGGTAAATAAAACAACTGATAGATCAGTATCAGTATCGTGGAATGAACCTTTAAACATTACTATATTTTATAAAGATTCTATGGTCAATAGCTATATTGAAGGTGCTACAGTTGAAGTAAATGGTTCAGTTACTTCTGAATCTTTATATCACAGTACTCCTCTATACACTATAATTTTTAATCCGGGTGATTTACCAATTGGAGTACATTTTATAACAGTTACAGCGCAAAAGGATAATTATCATCAAATTTCCACTGTTATTAAAATAACTGTTGAACAGATTGAAATAATGGTAAAAACAATGTCTTTTACGGATACACTTGAAATATTTGCTGGTAAATCCATTAATCTTAGAATTAACCTTTCTGAATACAACACAGGAAATATTATTGAAAATGCAAATATTACTTATTCATGGTTTTTTGATTTCCATGGTGAATTTCACAATGAAGGCAATGGAATATATGAAGCAAATTTGAAAATTCCCGAAAGAGCTAAAGGAAGTTATACAATGACTCTTACAATTTTAACTGAAGGAGGAGTTTATGAAACTACAGAATTCTCATTTATTATCCTTGTTTCTCAATTACCAGCTCCAAATTATTTAATATTGATAATTTTAATCGTGTCCTTAGTTGTGACTGGAGTTTTCAGTATTTTACTTGTAAGAACCTACGTAATAATCCCACGAAAAAGAAAGAAAGAGAAGATTTTTACGAACACCATTCAAGTATTTAAAGACGTTAGAAATATACATGGAATCATGCTTCTTCAAAAACAGAGTGGAATCCCTATTTTCA
>JBHLRA010000193.1:0-5431 GCA_048883045.1 Candidatus Thorarchaeota archaeon
ATAATACCCCCTATAGTAGAATGAGTTGAGGAAATTGGGAGCCCTAAAGCGCTAGATAATATTAACCAAATAGCAGTTGATATTAATATTGTCATAACTACAGCATTCTGGCTAATCCCTGTAGTTTCATAATCTATTAATAGGATCTTGTCACCTACAGATTTTGCGACACCTTCCCCTAAAAAAATAGCTCCCATGATGGCAAAAAGCGTGGCTAAAATTAGGATTTGTTTCATATTAAGTATTCTCGATCCATATAGGGGGGCCATCGTCTCATCATTGGCTCCAATGCCTATTGATATTACGATGGACACTATTAAAAATAACATTATAATAACAGTAGGATCCATTGCTATTTTTACCCGTTTTTTTATTTATTCGTTTATTATTTGCTTGGATATTTAACAATTAAACTTCTTAAGAAATCACTAATTTCTTCAGCTCTTTTAATCATATCAAAGACTTTTATGCAAATTTTCGAAGTTAGATAAATTTGAAGGGATCTTGCTTTCGATTTCTGGTATACCACACCCAATATTTTGAATTTTGATTCACGCGCACTTCTCTTAAATGCTTCAATTTCAAATGATATTTTATAAGCAGTCTGAAAATCGGTCTCCATTAGTGTTATCATTTCGATAAGTAATTCTATTGTTTGTCCATATATATCGTTTAGAGCCTGCATATCTTCTTTAATTTCATCATATAACTCAAAAGGAAAAACCTTTAAGCCACGAGCTAAGTCTTCTGAATCATCTGAGATTATATCTAAGTATTTAATTAACCTGTAACGATCTTCAACTAAAAAAGGAAGTGCTCTCTTATCTTGATAAAGTATATTAATATATTCCTCTTTTGCTATGTCTGTTATATGCTCACATTCTATAACTTTATCTAATTTAGTATTATCCATTTTTCCCTTAATTAAATCATTAATACATTCATGAAGTAAGTCCGAACCTTTTAAAACTTCGGCATGGAATTTGTTTGCGGCATCAAGCAATTTCTTTTTTTTCGCTTGTTTTAATTTCATTATATTCACATCAAGATTTAATACTCAATTGATTATTTCTGATGATCAATTGTATTATTTGTTTATTAAAAAAAATTCCCTTTTTCCTCTACCTATTAAATAGATGAGATATTGAATTAAAATGGAAGAAAAATTTTTATAATTAGAATTTTTACATCATAGAATAAATATTTAGAATAAATTTTGCCTTTTCTAGAAATAAAATCAGTAGATATAATTTTTGATCCAAAAGTACAAACTTATTGTATAAATCCTAATTTTAAATGCCCTAACTATGGGCATTCATGGACATGCCCCCCTGAAGCGCCCTATTTACAAGAAGAGGTATCATCATATAATAAATTTTTCCTTATATATGTTAAATATGATTTGAGTAAATATATCAATGAAGAGAAAGCAAAAAATCCCAAAAGAAGTGCAAAAAAGATACGTAATGCTTTTTTCATGAAAAATCTTTTACGAGACAATTTAGAACAAGAAATATTAAATTTTTTTAAAGAATCTCAAATCATATATGAAGAAAAACTAATTTTATGGGATGGATTTTGCAGATTATGCTCTAATGAAGTAGATAATGGTTGTACTTATGATGCAGGTAGTCCTTGTCGATACCCAGATAAAAAAAGGTATTCTATGGAAGCTATTGGAATTGATGTAACTCAAACTGTTAGAAATTTAGGTTTTGATATAGAATGGCCTCCTAATGATTTTATTTATCGTTTTGGGTTGGTTTGTTTAAAGTAAATAAAAAGAAAAAGCAGAATATTTTAAAAATCCACTTCTTTTAAAACTATAGTTTCTCTTCTATCCGGTCCAATGGAAACCATAGTGATATCAATATTAAGAAATTCTCTAATAGATTGAATATATATTTTCATAGTTTCTGGGAGTGCATCATATCCTTTGTTAGCAATATTTAACCATTCATCTCTAGATTTTTCTTCCCAACCTTCAAATTCTTTATAAATTGGTTTACATTTTTCAATCATTTCCGATTGGATTGGCCAACTTTCTAGGGTTTTACCTTCTAGTTCATAAGCGGTACATATTTTAATGGGATTAATCCCTTCTAGCGCATCTAAAAGTGTTATTACAACCTTATCAACACCATTAATCATTATACCATATTTAATATTAAAAAGGTCTAACCATCCAACTCTTCGTGGTCTACCGGTTACAGTTCCATATTCATGACCTTGTTCCCTTATTTTATTAGCAGTTTCATCAAATAATTCTGTTGGAAATTTACCCACACCAACTCGAGATGTATATGCTTTTACTATGCCAACTATTTTGTTAATCTTTTTAGGTGGAATTCCCGTACCTGGAGATATACCTAATGCATTAGCATTCGATGATGTTCCAAAAGGATAAAAGCCATGATCTAAACCTAACAGACTTCCCTGAGCGGCTTCAAGAAGGATCTTTTTCCCGTTATCAACAGCCTTATTTAAATAATACGCTGTATCAATTACGTAAGGCTTTAACTTTTGACCATATTCTTTGTATTCTTCATATATAGACTCCAAATTATCATCCCAATCTGGATCATAAATGTTTATAAGTTCTTTCTTAATTCTAAATAACTTTTCTAATTTTGGCCTTAAAATCTCTGGATTTATTAAATCGAAGATTCTTAAACCCCAACGAGCCGCTTTATCGGAATATGTGGGACCAATCCCTCTTTTTGTGGTTCCTGCTGCATAATCTCCTTTAGTTTTTTCTTCTAATCCATCCAAAATACGATGAAAGGGAAAAATTACGTGAGCCGTTGAACTCAGCTTTAGATTAATTTTCTTACTCAAATTCTTTAGATTTTCAATCTCTTCAAGTAATACCTTTGGATCAATCACGCAACCATTAGCTATTACACATTCTTTTTCTAATGGGGCACCAGATGGCATCAATTTAAATTTATATTTAATGCCATCAGCAACTATTGTATGTCCTGCGTTATTTCCTCCATTATATCTCACAACAATATCTGCTTTTTGGGCAATATAATCAACAAATTTACCCTTTCCCTCGTCACCCCACGATAACCCTATAACAGCAATTGTATTATTCATAACCAATTTCCATTTGACATTTTTTTACATTTACTTCACGAAAAAATATTCCAATAAACTGTATTGATTACAGTTTAAAAAATTTTTGGTAGGCGAGAACTTAATTAAAATAGATAAGGAATGATTTTTATATGCGTATTTTCTTGTAAGTCATAAACCTAATTTATTGAATATTTAAAAATAAATAATCCCTCTTTTAAAACCAGCTAATATCTCTTTCACTTAGGATTTAAGATAATGTTAAAAAAAACTATACTGTTTGATCTCACTCACAATGAAATGCTAAACATAGATGATGAAGAATTTAGGGATTTAGCAAATCTTTTAAATCAACTAGATCTTAAGATTAAAAAGAATGAGAAGGGTGATATAACAAAACAAACATTAGAAAATGTTGATCTGGTTGTTATTGGTAATCCAATTGATGATTTCTTCTCAAGTTTAGAAATAAAGCACATTGTTGATCATGTAAGAAGTGGAGGCGGTCTGATAATTTTAAGTGAATATGGGGCAGATTATCTCCAAAAAACAAATTTAAATGATCTAGCTGGAAAATTTAGTATTTTTTTTGATAAAAATTTAATTAAAGAAAAAAACAAATCAAACCAAAATTGCACAAGCATTCTGCATATTCAAGACTTTTCAAAACATCAAATAACAAAAGATCTAAGAGAAATGAAAATTGGTGGTGCTTGTTCTTTAAACTTAAATAAAGAGGCAAATATCTTACTACATTCAAATCAAAATTCAATGTGGTCTGAAGTCTATAATAATACTGCTGAGGAGTGGATGAAACAGGAGGAGAAAGAACATATTCTCGCAGCGTACACAGAATTTGGACAGGGAAAAGTCGTAGCACTCGGTGATATTGATCTTTTTACTTCAAATTCTAAATTTGGCATAAATGCTCTAGATAACAGAAAATTTATTCAAAATATGATTAATTGGTTAATAAATCCTGTTAAAGAATCTAAGGTAATTTCATTTGTACTTAATCAAATTGGTGATCTCCAATATCAAATTAGAGAAACCAACAAAATATTGAATAATATTATTGAGACTTTAACAATTTTAGAAAAACGAATTACTTACTTAGAAAAAAATTCAAATATCCATGTTGAAGCCTCAGAACAAGAGAAAGGTTGAAAAAATTAATAAGTATAAATGTTAATATACCCAATCTTTAAGAATCAATTATTTCGAGTCAATTTCCACTTTAATTAGATTATAATCTCTTGTTCCTAAACCTATATCTTCAGCTAATTTTAATTGGAGTTCCCAATGCTTTGATTCTTTCCCACTAAAATCCATTTCTCCACTACTAGGGTCAAAACGAGGAGTATGTGAAAACCACTCATATGGGCCTTGGGTTGGAATACCTTCTATATCAGAGAGAACAGAATGAGGGTTAATTGATGATTTATGTATAAGATCTACGGTAGCTTGATCTAAAGCAACAGGATCTAATGAAGCTAAAACACCAATGTCTGGGACAAATGGTATATCTGAACCTCCTGTACAGTCACACTGGTAAGTGATATCTATAGCAAAATTAACATAAAAGATTTTATCTTCCCCAAAATAATCAACTACTCCCTTAGCATTATCAACCATTTGGGTTACGAAAACATCTCTAGGAGCGCTTCCTATATTTATTACTTTATCTTTACATACTGAAGCGCACATATAACAAAATTTACATTTCTCTTTATTAAAAACCAATTTTTTATCAGCATCTTTAGATAATGCATCGGTAGGACAGATATTTATACATTCTTTGCATTTTGGATTACAATTCTCGAAGTCAAATTCAAAAGTCTTTCCTGTGTGGGCTTCTACTTTACCACCCTTACTTACACAACCAATTCCAAGATTCTTTATTGATCCTCCAAAACCAGCCCCCGCATGACCTTTAAAATGAGTAGCTAATATCATATAATCGAACTCTCTTAAACGTCCTGCCACTAAAACTTCATTGAATATCTTTCCTTTAATTTTCTGAATTTCTATATCTACACCAACTTCTCCATCTAACATCAAAATTGGAGCTCCCATAGTTCCTTTTGTAAAACCATGCTTTAAGGCAGTTTCTAAATATTCTGTTTCAGTTGCTCTACCAGAATATTCAGTATGATTTCCTGAAACACTTTCGGGTATTCCCCATCCACAAGATTCTGCTACTGAGGGAATCCCACCTAAGTTTTTGACAAAATCACATAAAAAACGAATATAACTAGGACGTAAATACCTCGTGTTCTCTAAAGCTCCAAAATGGGTTTTAATTACTATCTTATCACCTTTCTTAACTTTTTGTTCAAATCCTATTTTC